>NZ_LCWN02000020.1:0-32738 GCF_002078205.2 Vulcanisaeta sp. EB80 | reverse complement strand
TGGCCAGACCAAGGCTTCTACTCGCGGATGAACCCACGGGAAATCTAGATACAAGAAATGCCGTGATTATAATGGACATATTCAGGAAGTTGAATAGTGAGTTGGGTATGACGATCGTCATGGTGACACACAACCTAGAACTAATTAAGAATTGCCACAGGGTTTCGAGGATAAGTGACGGGAAAATACTCAGGACATACGAAGTACCACAGGCGGAAGAGGACATTGGTAAATTAATCCAGGAATTAATGAGCGTGTGAATACCGCATCCCTAGGGCATAAGTAAGGGGCACCTAATTAGGTGCTCACTCAATTATTGAGCCGTATATCACATCTATACCCAATTGATTAGCCCTTTCAAACGCCTCCTTATCCACATTGACCGCGACCAGCATCACCCTCTCAATTTTCCTACCCAGTATTTTACCCACAATTGCTGCCTTATCGAATAGCCACTCCACATCATCAAGCTCAGCGTGGGACTTAACCTCAATTAGGTAAACCTTGTCATCGTGGATATAAACATCAATCTCCAACCTAGCCCCCTGCCTATAATACTTCCCATCAACATCCGTGTAGATGAACTTCTCAACCTTACCAGGCTCAATACCCCTACTCTCAAGCGCATCCTTGTAAATCTTGAGGATAGTCTTCTCAAGGTCAACACCCCACCTCCTGCCCAGCGAACCCATGGCTACCTTTAATTCACCAACGGCCTTAACCAACTCATTAAGAGTTTTTCCATGGCCACTCAATATTTCCTCATGCCTCTTTAGTATTTCCTCGTGTCTCCTTAGTATCTCCGTTATTTCGCTTAGTCTCTTATCGTGCTCATCCAATCTCTTTAGGATCTCCTGGAACCCGGTCCTCATGTACTCCGCTAGGGCCTTAACGGCCTCAGCCATTTCCTTAAGCTCCTCAGACCTAGCCCTACGCACAGCTCTCTCCACAACCTCCTCAAGCCTATCCCAATCAATAGAACTCATTGCAATAATAAATACAAATTTAATTTAAAAAACTAAATGACTACGGAAATCACGATGAATATGAGGAGGGATATGAGGATAGGCACAAAGGTCTTTACGAAACCCGCGTTATAGACCCTCGAGAACAGGTAGGCGAGGAGTAGTGAGCCTATGATTGCTGAGGCTATGTTTAGGCCCAGGAGTGGTGGCATAAGGAGAACACTTTTATGTGCGGCTATGGCATTAACCTCGTAGTTCAATAATGGGGTCAGGGCTGTGATGGCACTAAAAATAACGCCTATGTAGAAGTAATTACCACTTATCAACCACGTATCGAGAAACCTAGCACCCACCCTAAACACCCTGAGCAGCCCCATCATAACAGCAGACATGATTAACCAACCAACAAACAAACCAACAGTCGAGCCAACAATGATCGCGAACGACATTGTTGACTCGATACTTGAAAGCATCGATGGTGTCACGGTAACACCCTCACTCTCAAGGCTGCTCTCGACTTCGTGAATCACGATAGGCATTACCCTAGGCAACACGAAGTATGTAGTTATGAAGTAGGTGGTTACGGCTAAAATAATAAAACCAACAAAACCACTGACCCTAAGCACAGTCCTAGTGTCCATCACGGTTTACGTAATAAACAGCCTTATAAACAATTCCTCATTATCAATCATTTAAAATAATTAAAAAACTTTAAATAATAATAATAATAATAATCCAAAGACCTAATGAGCAAGCCAGCTAGGGTGGTTAGTAGGGAGATAAAAATGGCGGCGGTAGCGCTCGTTGCAATAACACTAATGGCAACCTTCCCAATAATACCAATGATAGCGATGGCTCTAATAGATGCGGCGATAGATGCAGGGTCGTGTGGCGCTGGCATCCCTGTTACAATATATATTGATTATGTTATAATAGCGACTTTCTGGGGATTGGACTTATACGATGCTATGCACCATGATATATACGGAGCTGTATTGGGAGCTTTTGGAGATTGGAGCCTATTGTAAATTAAAGCGGTATTAAGTGGCTAGCTAGTATGAATTTAAAATCGTACACGCCTTTTGAGCGTGCTTTAATCATAGTTATGATAATCATTGCTGTAGCATTGATTGTCATGTTGGCTCTCGCGTTTGCTAACATAGTAAATGGTTACACGCTTAATTTATCATTCATAATAGGATTTAGTTTATACATAATAATTCGTATTTTATATGCTCTTGAGCATCGCTCAAGAGTAATCGGTGTTGATGCTCTTACACCAACCTTATTCCTGATTTCCTACGTGTCCGTGGTATTGTTTGTAGTCGCAGTCTCACTTTTCTTCGTGGTTACGAGCCTGTTGGCTCGCGTGGTTGGTATGGGTTTTGCTCCGTTACTTTCCTACCTAATTGCTTTCTTAACATCACTTGGCGTACTTGTTGTGAGTACCCTGCTTGGTTTTGTGGTGGTTGATTTAGCGATGCCGCGCATTGATAAGTATTTCCTTAGGAGGGATAGGGTGTCGATTGATGAGCTCCTTAGGAGGGGTGAGTTGGTGAGTGATGAGGGTGGGGTTAGGGCTTTCGTATTCACTGGTAACAGGTACGCTGGTTTTGGTTTTGGTAGTTTGTTGAGGGGTTATGCCTTCGTGTTCACACCAACCGGTGAGCTTGACTTAATTGGCAGGGGTATTTTGGCTCATGAACTTGGCCATGCGAGGAGTAGGCACACCATCATCCTCACGCTGGCGTTTTTACTAATGTTATCCGATTACATCGTAGTTGCTTACTTGCATGGCCCGGCTTTTTACCTATCAATCCTCCTCGCGCCATTCTTTATGGCTCTCCCCTTCATAATCATACGTGTATGCGAGACTCACGCTGATTTAGCTTGGTATAGGATGTATGGGGAGGAATCCGTGAATCAGTTACGTGAGGTTTTGAGGCGATTCTATGGTGTTAATGATCCAAGGAAAGCACCGCTGAATAGTAGGTTGACACACCCAGGTAAGCGTGACCTCGTGCTGAGGTTCGGCGATGCTCTTGCCCCGCATGCTTCCTGGGAGTTCCCGTTGCTTGCTGCTTTGTTCAACGCCGCAGTCGTCGACTTCTATCTCCTACTTCGTATATCCTCGTTTTTACCGCTTATTGGTAGGTTCCTCACGCTTATTTTGACGTTATTCTACGTGGGTTCATTCGTTGGTGGTTTAGTCCTTGTTTACTTATTCGGTCTCGTGTTCAAGCCCCTCGTTAGGTACTTCCTAGCCGGCTCCCTAACTGAGGATGGGTTAACAAACGCCTCACTCCTCCTCTCCAGCATTTACCTGGCTGCGTCCGCCGCCTCCCTGTTACTTGCTTCGTTGTGGTGGACTGCCGTTATTGCGGCTTTCGTGATTACTCTCGTCATTATTAGGCACTATGTCGGTAAACTCAAGCCATCATTATTTACCGTCCTAAGCACAATGGTTATTTACCTCGCTGTGAACCTCGTGTTATTGCTCATAATGCACGTGACTGTACCCATAGCGCTGCATTGGTTTGAGTCCCTATGGTACGTGCGTTGATTGAGGTCCTCGGTATTGAGGTACTGGGCCTCTCCGTTGGTTATTTGGTTGGTCATTACTTAATGGGTCTTGGGTCAACGGCTATTGTGATTAATCCGGTAGTCACGAATTCGGCAATGCTGCTCTTAATCGTGATATTAAGTAGGAATTTTGTTGTTGCTTTGGTGGTTTTCCTGCTTGGGCGTTATGTGTTTATTCAGGATTTAGTGGTTGCCCTAGCCCTCCTTTACGATGGTCTCTTGATATCCTACGTGCCTCCGTTGATTGCGTTAATGGGTGTCCTACCTCACGGCGTCTTTGAGTTGCTTGGTTTTGCCGAGGTGGCTGTTGCTGGTAGGGGCTTTGCCCGTGGTGGGGCTTTCCTGAGGTCGTTGTTTCTTGGTGTTGTGCTTATAATCGTTGCCGGTTTCATCGAGAGTTTCGTTACCCCTAGGGTGTTGCTTTTCATCTTTCGTCACGGCTTGACCGTGTAGTACACTCTCTTCTTGTCCTTGCCCCTGCTCTCGCTCTTCATGAAAACCACCTCCCCTATCTCCCTGGTGTTTGCCACGTGTGGTCCTCCATCGGCCTGCACATCTATCCCCTCTATCTCCACTATCCTCCACTCATCACCTGGTGGTGGCTCCCTCTCGGCTAGTTTCACTATGCCGGGTATCTTCAGCGCCTCCTCCCTCTTTAGGAAGTAGATCTTGACTGGTAAGCCCCTTTTCACCACCTCATTTGCCTCGTTTATTAGGTCCTGGAAAGCCTTCCTAAGTGCATCGCCGCTTAGGTTTAGGTTGTAGTCGTCCCTCGCATACTCTGGTGTTATGTCTCCGCCCGTGACCATTGCGTTATACCTCTTATAAGCTAGGGCCGCTATTATGTGGGTTGCGGTATGGAGTCTCATTAACCTATACCTCCTATCCCAATCAATCATGCCATGCACGGAGTCCCCAACCCTAAACCTAGGCTCCCTATCAAGTACGTGCACCGCATCCTCACCCTCCTTAACAACCTCCCTAACCACATACTCCTCACCCTGCCAAATCAATTTCCCTGTATCGTTTGCAACACCACCGCTCCTTGGGTGGAATAGGGTTTGATCAAGCCAAACCCTATTACCCTCGACCCTAGTCACGACTGCGTCGAACTCCCTCTTGTACGAGTCCCACCAGTAGAGGAATTTTGTTGGCATAGTCGGGGGTATTTTGAGGACAAAAATAACAATTGCGCCTTAACCACCAAGGTTGAAGAACCTCCTAATTACGTAGGTCAGCACATCGTGAACCCTAAACAAGTCCTCGATTGTTACGTACTCATCGTATGCATGGGCAAGTGCCAACTCCCCAGGCCCATAGACTATCGTTGGTATTCCCCTAGCCCTTAGGTACCTACCATCCGTTGCCCCCGTGACTATTATCGGCTTTGGCACTATCTTAAGAACCCTCTCAATACCCTCATGCACTAATTGGGCTATTCTCTCACTGGGGCTTGTATAGTTTGGATCACTCACGTCCATAACCTCCACATCGGCTAATCCATTTAGCCCACTCCTCAATTTATCGATTACTTGGCTTGGAGAAACACCTGGCGGTATCCTCATGTCAAGTTCTAGCTCTGCGTAGTCAGGGACCATGTTTACCTTTGAACCACCCCTAATGACACCTGGGTTGAAAGATATTGTACCGACGACCTTCTCGAAATCGCTGAGCGACAACTTGGCACCAGAGGCACCCACAGCCTCTAGATAAGCCTCTGCTGAGTTCCTTATAGCGTCAATAAGCTCACTGGGTATGCTTATGGATTTATTGAACCCATCAATTACCTCCTGAGCCCTCTCAATCGCCTTCATGAGCCTCATTATTGCGTTATCCCCAAGTATTGGTAAGCTGCCGTGGGCAGGTTTACCCCTAGCCACAATCCTAACCTGGCAAAGCCCCTTCTCACCAACGTAGTACCTGGTCGAGCCTGAGGGCTCGGTTATTATGGCAGCATCACCAACCAAAACACCATCCTTAACCAGTGCCTCAACACCTGTGTGACCACCAACCTCCTCATCAGCTGTCGCCGAGAAAATAAGCGTCCCAGCGCCGGCTTCCTCAATTATAGGTGCCAATTCAGCAAATACAACCATTATCACGGCTAAACCACCCTTCATATCCGTAGAACCCCTACCAAAGACCCTACCCTCGACGATTTTGCCGGAGAATGGTGGGTAAGTCCACCTAGACTCATCGCCGGGTGGTACGACATCCATGTGACCATTGAGTATAAGCACGGGTTTACCCTTGCCGACTTTAGCAATTACGTTAGGCTTATCCTTGGAGTACTCGTAAATACTGCTTGAAAGGCCATGCGTACTAAGCCAATCTTTAATGAAACCCGCCACATTTACCGTAAAGCCAGGAGGATTAACACTGGGTATTTGGATGAGTTTTGATACGAGCTCAGGAAGCCCACTCCTCAAACCCCCACTACCCATTAAAAAGCCTGCATTTACTTACTTAATTTGTTTTATCTCTGATAGGGCCCTAATGAACTCATCATTGATCTCCCTACTCCTAAGGCTAATCCTGAAATAACCCTTCGTTAGGGGCGGTATATTGGATAAGTCCCTAATTAGTATGTTACGCCTCCTCAATTCATCACCAAGCCATGCCTCATCCCTAATAACGAAATAATGCGTCATCGTATTATAATGATGAATACCAAGCGATTCCAACGCCCTAAGGACCCTAGTCCTCTCCTCTCTAACGAAATTGATCGTCATATCCCTAAAATCGCGTGCATGCCTCATGTATCGCGACACGGCATACTCAGCTATTGAGTTCACAGGCCATGTGGGCACTAAATCCTCTATATCAATCCTTGTATATACAGCACCAATCCTCAACCCAGGTATGGCTAGGAACTTCGTGTATGATTTAATGATTATGAGGTTTTCATACCCAACGCAATCCTTGATTAATGATTGATTATTCTCTACGAAATCCATGAAGGACTCATCAACCACGAGATAGGTACCATGCCTACTTAACTCATCAATTAATGCCAATAGCTCATCACGGCTAATTAGGTAGCCCATTGGTGAGTTTGGGTTCGATAGTATGATAAGGGCATTAAGTCCTGGTTTATTAGTTATGGCATTAATTAGATCTTGGGAACCCCAATATTCGATATACTCCGTACTTGCACCCACGAACTCAGCAATGCGTTTATAATCGCTATAATTGGGTATTGGTATGATGACACGTCGTGGCTTTAGATACATCATGAGTAGCTGTAGGGCTTCGCTGGCGCCATTGAATACGTAAGTAATGCCGGCATCGACACCCTCGTACCTAGCCAAGGCCTCCCTTAACTCATCACCCAACTCTGTTGGGTAATGTGTGAAATGCTCCTGATTCACAGTCTCCCTTATTAAATCAAGAAGCTCCTTAGGGGCACCCAGTGGGTTCGTATTGGAACTTAAGTCAAGTAGTCCATACCTCCACCCGAAACCTCCATGGCCCCTATTAATTGCCATGCCTAGGCAAAATGATTATTTTCAATAGTAAGTTAAATAAATCCCTCTCTGTTGTTGATTTCGATAATCGGTGCACGGACCACCACCCCACTGGTTCATAAAGAGGAGGGGTTTGAAGTACCTAATACTTTACCTATTGAATAGTAGAGGTCCAATGACGGGTGCCCAGATTATTGATGAGATCGAGAGGCTATCTATGGGTTTTTGGAGACCGAGCCCAGGTTCCGTCTACCCAGCTCTCGAGGAGCTCGAGACTGATGGCCTAATTAGGGTGGCTCGGGTTGAGGGTACGAAGAAGTATTACGAAGTTACCGAGAGTGGTAAGGCGTTTCTAGGGCTTCCAAGTATTGACAAGACTACGGCGGCGATTAATGACTTTGTATCCCTTGCCAGGTACATAATTGATAATTGGGACTCATTGAGTGAGCCTGATAGGAATAGGGTTAGGGAGGTTCTTAAGGATCTCGTTAAGGCCGCGAACATACAATGCTAGTACGGCTCAGGGTCGCTTAATCAATACTGTATAGAACTACGTGGGGCATCTTTAACTCGTCAATCAACCACTTACTCCTGACTTCCATAATGACTTGTTTACCATCTACATAACCGCTCAACAACTTGGTAATGATCTGTCCCAAACCCTCGCCAAGGCAGTAATCAGCATTTTCAAGCAGTATTACTGACTGTTTCTTAGCCATAATTAATTGCGTCGTTAGGGCCAGTATTGTCTTTACGTGGCACGGTAACTCATCGCCAATATGAACAATGCCTCTTCGGTCTATGTAGGATAGAACGAGCCTGCCACCATACCAACCAGCCCTAAAATTCCTAATCCCCAACTCACCCAGTAACTTCCTCAGGAACCTCACATCCGCATCCCTCCTTGGGTCAGTGAATAGTTGGGAGAGGATCTCAACCACGTACTCACCATGCTCACCAACGTAGTCCCTATCAACCTCATTGAGGTTACGACTCTCGCCCCTAAAGTCTATGTATGGTCCAACCCTGTAGGTTCCTATGGATAGTAAGTAATCCCTGAGTGCCTTGATTACCGTTAATGCCGATTCATAATCCTCAGAGGCACTACCAACAAGTTGTAGGGCTTGCTCCCTTGGTGTTAATCCATCAGGGTTTAGTAGCACTGATGAGTCCTGTACCTCAACATCAATTGGGTACTTAACCCTACTAATGCCACCCCTATACTCACTAACCAAAACCTCGCGATCACCAACCCTAACCACCTGCACGTAGGCATCACCATCAATACCAACACTTATTGTAACAGAATCACCCGTAAAACCAACCTCACCAAGCCTCCTCTTAACCCAATCATCTAGGGCTATCGTTAAGTCAATCCTGGAATCCCCAACCCCAGAGAGGTCACCAAGGTTAACCTTACTCCTCAATCCCCTAAACACCCTCCATATTAGCTCAAGTATTATGGACTTACCAGAGCCAGGTGACCCTGTGATTAGCGTTAATGGGCCCAGGTCAAAGCCAATGTTCATTCCATAAAATCCCCTAATTGCCAACTTCGTTATCAGCACAGTATGTGATCACGGTAGTGCTTTATTAATGTTGAGCTTCACGGTAATGGGTAATACTGTTTTTACGTATTACTACCCATATACATACTCAATATCCCCTGAAACTTAGACTATATATCTAATCGATAAAACTTTAAAACAATCAATAAATCGATAATGCCGTGAACCTAGACCTGGCACCCGACCCCTTACTTGCGGTACCGGGACCTTCACAGATACCACCTAGGGTTATGAGGGCATTAATGAGGGTTGTTGATCATAGATCACCGCACTTCCATAGGCTATATAGGGATGTTGTTGATGGTCTTCAGTACGTATTTCGGACGAGTGGTGATGTCTACCCATTAACGGCCAGTGGCACAGGTGCTGTGGAGACCATGGTTCTCAACTTCGTTAAGCCGCGGGACACGGTATTGGTGCCCGTGTTTGGTAGCTTCAGTAGGAGGCTCGTCAATCACCTTAGGAGGATTGGTGCCGAGGTTATTGAGATTAACTATGGTTGGGATTCGGCACCCACATATGAGGATTTGAAGGCTAGGGTTGAGTCAATGGGCCTTAAGCAAATCGATGTCTTTGCAACGGTTTACAACGACACAAGCCCTGGATTAACGTTCAGGGATTTACCCAAGGTGGCCCGGTGGGTCAAGTCCTACGGCGCCCTGGTACTTGTTGATAACGTATCAGCACTTGGTGGTGATTATTTCGAGGTTGATTCCTGGGGCATCGATGTTGCGGTATCAAGTAGCCAAAAGTGTCTAGCCGCACCGCCTGTCATGTCCTTCATAGCTGTAGCAACTAAGGAGGCTTATAGGAAGGCTGAGGAGATTAACCATCCAAGTATTTACTTTGACATTAAGTTAATGAGGAAGTTTGCTGAAAAATCCGAGACACCGTTCACGCCCTCCGTCAACTACCTATTCGCAATTAGGGAGGCCCTGGGCATTATTAAGGAGGTTGGTCTTGAGAATTGGATTAGGTGGCATATTGAGAGAGGTAAGGCCATAGTTAGTGCATTGGGTAAGGCTGGTCTCGAACCTTTCATTAGGAACGATTACCATAGATCAATTACCGTGCTTTCCTTCAAATACCCAACCACAGCGAACCCTGAGGGGTTTAGGAAGTCCATTTATAGGCTTGGTGTCTCCATATCTGACGCCATGGATGATGTTAAGGGTAAGGCATTTAGGATCGGCAACATGGGCTACCTGACCAGGAGGGATGTTTTAACTTTAATAACAGCCATAGCAGCAATGGCGGCAATAACTAATAAGGCAAATGGGATAGGCACAGGTATTTTTGAGGATATCCTAAATTATTGGGAGCCACCGCAATTCTCAATGGATGAGGGCTAATATAGTCCCTGTTAACGCGATAGTACCTACAATCGCAACAGCCACACCTATTATTATTAAGACAACGTCTACCGTAACTCTAGCATACCTCCAATGCCATAATTCTAGCAGGAGCGTTCTGAATCCAATTAGGCCGTGCGTCAATGCCGCATATAGCAGTATGTACAGCACCGCCGCATATAGGAAGTCCCAGGCCTGTATGTGGCTTATTGCCGCTGTGTATGTTATTGACTCCTCATAACTCGGCCATCTAAAGGCTAGGTGTATTCCAAGCACCACCACCAACACAATACCAAGGAGGTACTGTATCTTTCTAAGTGTGGATGCGCTCACCATACCCATCACCATACAAAGGCCACTAATGTGGCTAGTATTAGAAATATAAGCACCACTATTACGGCAATGTACTTAAGCCAGGACTGACCAGCCTTCTTAACCGATGGTACAGCCCTTGGAAATGTATGTCTCTCGGGCCTTGGTAAGGCTATACCGAAGTACTGCGTTAGTATTAGCCTAATGCCGTTGGCACCATGGACAGCCGCGAGCAGGGCTATTAGGTACTCGATTATTGTGCCGACATGCACATGACCGTAAACCACGGGCCCCTCAACCATGCCTATTATTGTATTCCATGTTAACGGTGTTGGATGACCTAAATTGAGCGCTGTTGAGATGACAAGTGTGTGACCTATTAGGTATAATATGAGTATTGCCCCACTTACCTTCTGGAATATTAATAGCCATTCATCAAGGCCCTTAAGCCACAGGGACCACTTTGGCGGCACCCTCTTAACTTCCTGCTTCGCCATCCCCAATCACCTCTTGCGTTTACCATATAATAACCAGTGCTTTAATAGGTTTATGGCCAGGGCTGGATCCACGTCCTTTGGACAAACCTTGCTGCATGTCCCACTGTAGTGGCATGACCAAACACCGTTCTCGCTATCCACAACCTTCAACCTAAGTATTGCACCCTCATCCCTATTATCCGCGCTCCACCTATATGCCTGGGCGAGAGCCTGTGGGCCTAGGTAATCCTTATTTAGGAATACCATTGGGCAGGCGGAGTAGCAGAGGCCACATTTAATGCAGTATGCAAACTCGAGGTACTCATTAAGCTGCTCCTCAGTTTGTGGGTAGTACGACTCAAGTTTTTCGAATTGCTCCTTCTCATCCTTCCTAATCAACCATGGCTTAATAGACCTATGCTTACCGAAGAACCCGGAGAAGTCTGCAGCCACATCCTTAATCGGTTCGAAGTTACTGAGTGGTTCTATCGTGATCACGTCAGTGCCTAAATCGTAGGGTTTCGTCTCGCAGGCAAGTCTTGGTGTTCCATTTATTATCATGCCACAGGAGCCGCATATACCCATCCTACAGCTATACCTGAAGGATAAGGTAGCATCCACTCCCCACTTTATTTTTAATAATCCATCGAGCACAGTCTCGTGGTTTGTAAGCTCAACGCTATACTCCTTCCAATAATAACTACCTCTTTCCGGATCATACCTCTTAACCTTAAATGTATATGTTCGCCTTATGGGCGCGCTTAAGGGTGGTTTAGTTATAGTCACATTTCCCACGGTTGTCGCTGCGGTTGGCGTATTGGCGGATACTTGTTGTGAAGACACGTTACTTAATGACCAGGAATTCATTTATAAGTTCTTCCTTGGAAGAGAATACAATCATTATTTATACATTAAACAATATAGATGTAAAACACCTATTTATGATTATTACGACGGTAGTCGACCGGTGTTAGTCTTATCATCAGTTAATACATAAATACTAGACCATCGGCTAATTCTTAATGACTGAATATGAGGGTTTTATCACGGACATAATGATTAGGATCGCAGGTGATATAGTGCTTTCGGAAAATCCTGGAAGGAGCATTAGGAGGTGGCGTGAATTCTTCGAGATGTCCCAGGCAGAGTTGGCGGCTAGGCTTGGTACATCGCCTAGCGTAATTAGCGACTATGAGTCTGGGCGTAGGAAGTCACCAGGTTCCCAATTCATTAAGAGGGTTGTTAAGGCATTGATTGATTACGAGCTGGAGAGGGGCGGCCAGAGACTCTATATATTGAGTAGGCAGTCCGGTGGTGAGAGGTTTTGGGAGGCTATCATCGACATGAGGGATTTCGACAAACCCATAGAGATTGGGGATTTCATAAGTGCCATCGGTGCTACCCTAGCTGTGGCACCTGAGGGTTATGTGGATGTTCATGGATATACCGTGGTTGATAGCCTAAAGCTTGTCCTTGACGTGCCAGCGCATGAGTACTTAAAGCTCTATGGAGGAACAACCCAGAGGGCGGCTATCTTCGCCAATGTTAGGTATGGGAGATCGCCCATGATTGCCATAAAGTCGATGCTCGCGTTCACGAGTATTAGGCCTGCGGTTGTTGTTATGCATGGTGTTGAGAGACCTGATTATTTGGGTATTGAGATTGCCAGGAGGGAGAGGATACCATTAGCCGTTGTTAATAGGCCTATTGATGAGTTACTGAATGCGTTAAGGAGCATTATTGAGCGTCAGAAGGCTGTTAAGTAATTTTCTAACTCTGTCTTTAAATTCCTCGATGCTTGAGTCATTAACTAATATATAATCAGCCCTAGCTATCAGGTCGCCAAGCCCATACCTTAACTCCCTAAGATCCCTCATTAGGAAGTCCTCGATTACCTTTGGGTCATCAGACCTACCCCTACTGAGCAATCTTTCGAACCTTTGCCTCCAGGGTGCAACGATGTACACCAAAACAACCTTTGTGGATAGGGCATCCTCTATAGCCTCAATCTCCCTAATGCTCCTTGCACCATCGATAACTACAACATCGGACCTGGGTATCTTCTGCAATATTCTGTCAGCGACAAATCTCGTGCCACCCCTCAACCTAAGCACGATGGAGGCCTTTGACGGTGAGATATTCTCCCGTGAAGCCTCTTCCCTAATGACATCACCCATTGTAATAACCGGTAATCCCATCTCCCTGGCCATGTCCGAGGCTATTGTTTTACCCGACCCAGGTAAGCCTGTTATTACTATAACCAGCACGAGAACTTTGGGTCTTGGTTCCCTTATTTACTTTAACTGCTTGACTAAATCCCTAACCCTCATTAAGTCAGCATCCGTTCTGAACCCCTTCGGGTGGAAGTGCGATCTATATGCCTGATAACCAATGCGCCTTATGATACTTATTACGTCATTTATGGGTAGTTCACGACCAACGTCTCTACTAACCTCGGTGGTTAGTGCATATGGGATGTTGGGCGATAGGGATTCCTCACCGAGCATGCCCGCAAGTTCCCTAGCTCTTTCACTGAAATAATCCCTAACATTCCTAAGCATGTACCCATTAATGAACTCCGCATTCCACAAATCACCAACCCAGAGGGGACCGGCTAGGTTGGGATTAGCCATGTTGGGTATTGGGAATCCCTGAACCAAGCCCCTGCGTAGAAGGCTTGGTCTATAGTAGGCGTAACCAAGGCCCTTTAAAGTTTCAACTGCGTATGACCTATCCTTAATCACCAACGCGCATACCCTATAGTAGTGCCCATCCATGAAGGATACCAGGGGCCTTACCCCATAATCCATTGCCAGGGCATAGCGCGCTATCGCATAAATCAAGATCCTAACCCCAACCTCGAACCTAAATGGAAACCTTTGCGGTAATGAACCATAACGCCTAACGCACTTAAGCGGATACTTGCCTGACAGGACACCAACATCCGTGGCTGTAACACATAGTAATCCCTGGTCCTTAATAGCCCTGAGGCTATTCTCAATAAATGGCTGTGGGGAACCAAATGGGTCTATATCAATAACGTCACAGCCCCCTTCTCTAGCAACCCTGAGTAATACGTTGTTTGCATCATCCCTATACGCAACAATTATGTCATTTAAGCCATTCTTATCAGCATTAAGTTTAATGAGTTCATAAGCCCTCTCGGATATGTCATTGGCTATAACCCTGGATATACCATAGACCTCCTTAGCATACCTAACAGCCCTAACACCAGTTCCTGATAATGGTTCGCACACCGTAATACCAGCCCTACCTACATACGATAAGTACCCGTTCAATATCGATATTGATAAGGACCTATTAACCTCCATCCTCGGGTTGTAGAAAACAGGTGCGTGGGCTGGTTCAGGCCTATTACCAACTAGGTACTTCAATAGGTCGGGCACGATTATCGACACCAATCCCTCACTAACCTCCGCCTTAGGGTACTCGCCCATCTCCGTATCCTAATCCCTCGACTCCAAAAACTCAACCTCCTGCTTACTGGGTTCTATCACAGCCAAGCCAACACCGAGGACCTTGGCCACGTTTATGACCTCATTATTAACCCTATCCCTATCCTCGACTAGGTAGGACTCACTAATTGAGTGGGCGGCTATTTTTGCGTGGGCCTTCACCAATGAATATAGTTTGAAGGATGGTAGTAGGTTCTTAACACTTTCATCAACAGCGTCCTCCCTAGCCTTAATGTCGCTTAGTAGTTCCTCATCATTGGGCCTTAGGTCTACCTCTCCAAGTACATCCTCTCCAAACAACTCCACCAAGGCACGTGCTGTTCTCTCGGAAGCCTCCATAGAGCCTCTCTCGTACTCATAAACCGTTTTCCTAGTAACACCCAACGCCTTGGCTAAATCACCGAGACTCATCCCCCTATCCTCCCTCAACCTCCTAAGTAGTTGTCCCTTGATTCGGGCTCTAACCATACCCTTATCCTTAACCAACTTTATATTATCATCAAGGATCCTCTTGAACGTCCTAATGCCCACCGCGTATATACCATGTACCTTGTACGCGACTCCATCCATCATCCCCTCATCGCCATACCTAACACCAACTATTAATGGTGTTGAGTTCGACACCTTAGATAAAATAACCAAGTCCGTTATTACAGCCTTGCTAACCCTCTCAACATCCTCCTTAACCTTAATTATGAATTTACCACCATCCTCACGGTTAGGCACCCTAATTATTACATCGTAAGATAACGATGAATCACCAACAAGGAGAACCTTAGCCCTCCTACTCGCCGCCGTACTCAACATGTGCGCTATGAGTTCGTTACTCATTTTTACTACTAATTGCATTATTTTTATTTAAAACTTTTTTGTAAAACCCTTTATGAGGTCTTCCTTGCAATAACCATGGCATGAGCCGTATCGTATGGTTCCAGGTGAACCATGTCCAAGATCTCGTAACTCCTATCCTTAAGTACATCAATCTCCCTCTTAAACGTCTCGCTGGGTTCCTTCGTAACGTCAATGCTCATGGCCTTTATCACCAACATGGCATACCCATGCTTCTTAACATAGACGTCAGCGTTATCGGCAAGTATCTTCGCCTGGAATGGTTGTGCGATATCTATGTAAGCAACGTCCACAGCCTTAACAATGTGAACATACTGCTCTGGATACCTCGCATCCGCCAATATTGGTATCACATTCCTCCTACCCTGATCAATGAGCTTCTCCATGAATTCCCTAAAAACCCTGGGCGAGAACTCGACTGCGTAGATAAAACCATTATTACCAACAATGTCACTTACGTGGCTTACCGTGGTACCACTGGCGGCGCCTAGGTATAGTATGTGCGAACCCTCACCTATCGGCATCACCTTAAGCCCATTCATTATTGCAGCCGCAAGCTTCGACCTATACGGATTCCAAACCCTATACTCCCTACCCTCCCACTGAACCAACTGCTCACCATAAACCCTCTTACCCGGCGTGAGGTTTATTGTAGCCAACCTCTCGGTGCCATCCTCAAAGGACACCCAGTAAACACCCTTAAACTTATCGTGCTCCCTAACCCCAACAACACTTATCAATGAGGACATCGCCGATTACAATCCCCAAAGAAAATATAAACCTTACACTAACCCACCCACGTCATCGTATACTTAACCAAATTATGTACTTTTTACACGAAGGTATTATGTTTATTTCATTAAATTAATATTGATTTATTACTATGGCTTTGCATGCGTACTCAAACAACTACCGTTCTCTACTAGTAAGATTTAAATACTAGTAATAATTATTTTTACTATGCGTGTCAAGGTAACCAGGAACTACCAGGTGACAATTCCTGCAGAGATAAGGAGTAGGCTAGGTATTAGAGAGGGTGATTATGTCGAGGTCACGTTTGACGAGAAGAATGGCGTAATCATAATTAAACCATACCGTATAAAATGGACCACATTTAAACTAGGCAGGAACATAACCCCCGAGGAGGTTGAAGAATTGATCAGGGAAGCAAGCAACGATGCCATTAATAGAGTAATCGGTGATATTAACAATGAGGAAGCAGATAGTCGTTGATACCAATGTCCTGATCTACGCGACTTTTGAAGACACAGAGCACCACAATGAGGCTTACAAAATACTGAGGGAGTACGATATTGTAATACCTTACATAGTTCTCTACGAATTCTTAGGAGTCCTGACAAAGCTGACCGGTAATGTAGGCATAATTATGACTAAACTTGATGAATTGACCGAGTTCACGATAATGTGTGAGAACCTGGATATAATACGTAGTGGTATAGCCATGATGAGGAATGATGGTGCACCGATCACGATGATGAATGATTACATAATACTTTCCGTAGCAATGCTAAAAGGAGCATTGGCAACATACGATAAGAAACTCAGAAACCTCGCCAATAAAAGGGGAATAACAGTGATACCATAGTAATGCTAGCACATTAACTCATGCTGCCGTGAACTATCAAGCCATTTATTAATAATTACTACGATGAATATTTAGTTAGGTTTTATTTCGTGAGGGGGAGGGACTTAACTTAAGTAAGATCGCTAGGTCTTATCCTGCACGCCCTGGCGTACCTGGTAGTGAATAGGGCCTTGATCCATACGTCAATTATTCTTTTATATCTGAAGCCATAATCTCTTATGGCCTCGGCAAGTACTGCAATGGATTTCTATCAGCTTAAGGTCCAGGGTGATTAGGTTTATACCAACATTAACGTCGACCATCCCCTTTAGCTCATGGATTATATCAACCCCTAGACCCAGTACCCTTACTTGGGTCTCTTTTATGACTTCCTCCTCGAAAGTATAACGCACGAAAACCATGCCTTCGAAGCCATCAGTCCCCTCACTTTTTCTTAAAGAACCTTCATGAGCATTGATTTATCTGCGTCACGTGGGCCGTAAATAGGTAAGTGTCCCTATACCACATTTGTGAGGAATTCCCTTATTTCACGATCCCTATTCCTGAAGTGAATCAGGACGCCCATGGTCTCCAGTGATACCTTAACCCTATGGGTTTTCTCGACTAACCTATCGACACTATTCATTTATATGGTGATTTTTAATGGAATGAATTTAAAGGCTTTCTTAAGTATCGTGTGAATGCTTTAGATTATATGATCTCCCAGTTGAATTTATTTACGGCCACCCCTCTTCTCGTGTGCCTTCTTCTCGACGGCTTTCTTCTCCGCCGCCTTCCTACCGGCCTTGGCCTCGGGCTTCCTTGGTGGTGGCTTTGCGTAGACTGTCTTGACCTCCTGTATCCTCTTCATCAAGTCCTCCTTGAGTCTTGGTGCGATGAAGTTCCCGGTGAATGCGTCTGCCTTGGCTGCTATGGCTAGTTTAGCCGCCAGGGCCCTCGCGATCTTGCCGCGCTGCCACCTTGGTGCCCTGAATATCTCTGGGAATTGGAAGATTATGCCGTGCTTAGGAGGTCTACTGCCCGTCCTTAATGCCCTAAACAACGCCTTTTCTGCGCCTAGGACCTGTATTGTTGATGCGGGTAGTAGGGCTAGTCTCATTAAACCACCGGCGAGCATTATCAACCTGGCACCGAGTAATGGACCCACGAGCTCCCTAACGTTTGGTGCAACCTCCACCATCGCCTCATCGATGTATTGAGAGAGTTTGTTCCTTAGGTCGGAGAGTTGTACGTAGATTCCCGCATAGGTCCTTATTGGTTCGAGGTCCCAATCAGACATCTCCGCACCAACACTCTTGCTCGCCGCCTCGTAAATCCTCTTAGCCCTGTCCTGGGACAGGCCAAGCTTGGTTAGGTTATCAACCGTGAAGTTGCTCCTATGCCCCAACTTGGTGACCAGCGTCATGTACTCCCTGTGATCCTTAACCAAATCCTCAAGCTCTGGGAAATGTAATCCATACCACTCCCTAACCCTTGAACTTATTAGGTTCAGTATCTTGTCCAGGTCATCCACGGAACTGATGGCTTGGGCTACGAATAAGTCCCTCTTCTCAACAACCTTCCTCAGCTTATGCCTGGTCTGGGTTACCGTTATCTCATAAACCCTGGCTAGGTACTGCTGCATATCCATGCCAAAGACCTCCCTAACATACCTCTCGAGGTTGTTCCTATACTGATTACCAACACTTGCCGGAAGCTCGGACCTAATCTCCACACCCGTGACCTTGCTAGCTAGGTTCCTGGCAAGCTCCCTATTCTCAACAATAATCCTCGTTATGCCCCTATCCCTAAGCTCATTAATTAGCTTAACAACCTCATCAATCGGCTCACCCGCCTCAAGCCTATTCATCTTATCCGCAATCTCATCCGTACTACCCTCATAGAGCACCTTGGTTATCACATCACCATTCTCATTCAGGGCGACCGCACCGAGCACATCCAATACCAGGTATGCAACGCTCATCGGTTATCACTCAAATCAACGTGATGATTACCATCTTTATAAATTTTTTATTTCCATAAGCAGGAGCCGCACTGCCCTGTATAGGTACTTCGTAACCATCAATATCGCCCCCAGTATCAATATTGCCGTACCCAAATCCATCATGAGGTTCATTAGGAGTATGTTGTTCACCAGGTAATTAGAAATGGCTGTTATGGATAACGAGACATTCACATCCTCTGGGTAATCGTTAATGAGAATTAATGAGTAATTGCCATGCCCAATCAACGGGAATATCACTAGGTACATACCATGCTCGTACTCATACTTGTTCGGCATTAATATGTGGCCAAACTCATCAAGCATGTACATGGGTAGCAGGTGTGAGTTATTGAGTATCACAACTACGTAGGCTGGGCTGTTTAGGTATATGGGTACCAGGAACCTCGAGTATGTGTCTAGGGTTATGGTTGCGTTGCTCAATACATTAATCACGGTATTGTAAACCCTAGGCAATAACATGTTGGGTATGAGCAGCATCAACAATCCAACAATCGCCAGTACCGCACCAACCCTAGTAATATTCACGACCTTATTAGCCTATTTTTAATTTAAAAACTTGATTCAGTATTTCATGAGTACATATCAACGAACTCAAGCCATGAATCCAACCCGTCTAGATCAATCCTACGCCTAACCCCACCCCTCTCAACCCAAGCCTCCCTGGGCGTCAGCTCATTGCCCCTTTTTACAAAGATTATTCTCATTACGGCCCCCTCCTCATCACCAGAACCACCGGCAGCCTCCTCCTCACTGGGTGCATGAAATGCTAACTCCACAGTACCCTCTGTTTCATAGACCTCATACATTGGGTTGTTCTTAACGAAACTCATTAACTTCTCATAATTAATGGACCTCATCCAGAATTAGGGAGGTTTGGCACTAATTAAGTTTGTTATTCATTTAACTCGTCACGGCATCACATGGTATATCCTCAGGAGCATGTATATGCCCACCAAAACTATTATTATGCCATAGGCAATACGAAGGGTTCTCCTCGGCGCCTTAACTGCAATGCTCGTACCAGCATACCCACCGGCCACACCACCAATAACATAGAGGATTGCTATGAGTACCAACACCTCGCCATAGAACCAATACTCGGCGCCAGCAGCCACACCAAATGTGCCGACACTAAGGAGGCTTGTGCCTATAGCCCTTGTTATGCAAAGCCCTGCCGAGAACATGAGACTTGGCACTATTAGGAATCCACCACCAATTCCAAAGTAACCACTGACTAAACCCACAATGAAACCGAAGATAGTTACCTTGAGGATTGTCGATAGTGTCAATCTCGGGCATTTCCTAAATGTCTCAAGAACATGGTTAACCTCATTAACCGTACCAGCTTGGGAAGCCTCCCTCCTAATCGCCATGTACACACCAAGCACAATCATCGCTATCGCGAAGTACGTAAGCAAGCTCTTACCTGGCGTTATGTGGCCCAGGTAAGCCCCAAGCAATGACCCGATCAGGCCAACGCCAGCAAATAGGCCGCCGACCTTGGGTGCCACGTTCTTCTTCCTAACGTGCATGTACGAATTTATGTACGCATTTAAACCAACAGCCAATGCCGTGGTCCCTATTGCTATGTGGTCAGCATTGGGTATGGTGTCCAGCCCCACGAAGTAGAGGAATAGGGGTACGGCAAGTATTGAACCACCACCTCCAATGAGCCCAAGTGAGAAGCCCACAAGTACTCCTGAGATCACTGAGAGTACGTATTGAATTATTGATATTTCGATCGCCATACAATTAATGGTCAAGTGAAGGCATTTTTTAAGTACTTTTATGTCATAAAAATGACATTATTTATAATTTTTAGAATTATATATTGCTATTTTATGTGGAATTAGTATATGTGTATCTTCGGAGCCCTACCTAATAACTTCAATGACTCCTGGGCAGCCACGAGTCTCGCTACGGGTACCCTATATGGTGAAGCACTGAAGTAGTTGAGTCCCCTACCAACAGTCCTTGCCAGGATCTTTATTGAGTCAGGGTCACCGCCGTGCTCGCCACAAATACCGATTTCTATGTCTGGCTTCACTCCCCTTGCCAGGTCTATTGCGATTTTCATGAGTTTGGCTACGCCATCCTCATCAATCGTTACGAATGGGTCATAGGGTAAGACTCCAAGCTCCAGGTACTTACTCATGAACTTGTTCTCGACATCATCCCTACTAAAGCTGAATACGGCCTGGGTTAGGTCGTTTGTTCCGAAGCTCATGAAGTCCACAACCTTGGCTATCTTATCCGCTGTTAGGCATGATCTGACGGTCTCCATCATCGTGCCGATCTTATAATTGATCCTATCACCATATGCCTTAAACACCTCCTCGGCTGTGGGCTTTACAACATTGTTTATTATTATCTCCAGCTCCCTAACCTCAGCCACCTGCGGTATCATTATCTGGAGCTCCACATGCTTACCCCTCCTCTTCAACTCGAGGGCTGCCGACAGTATTGCCTTGACCTGGGCAGCATATATCTCTGGGTAGGTAATCCCAACCCTAACACCCCTATGCCCCATCATTGGGTTTGCCTCCATCAAAGCCTTAACCCTCGCCAACAACCTCTCCTTTTCTGGATCCGGCTTTCCAAGTGTTCTAGCCTTCGTGACCTCCGTAACCAATTCCTCGAGGTTTGGTAGGAACTCGTGTAGTGGCGGGTCAAAGAGCCTAACCGTTATTGGGTAACCCTCCATTATCTCGAATATTTCAACGAAGTCCCTCATCATCATCTCGGCAAGTTGGTCGAGTAGTTTCTTCCTCTCGTCTGGGTTGTCGGAGAGTATGACCTTTCTAAATAGGTCGAGCCTGCCCGGCGCCCTGAACATCCTCTCTGTCCTCAATAAGCCAATGCCCTTTGCACCGAATCTACGCGATATGGATGCATCATCAGGCGTGTCCGCATTAGCCCTAATCTCGAAAACCGACACAGAGTCAGCCATGTCTAGGAACTCGAAGAACTCAGGCGGTAGCTTCGGCTCTATTGTTGGCACCTTACCCGCGTAGACATTGCCCGTGAAGCCGTCGATCGTCACCCAATCACCCTCCTTGATGACCACATCACCAACCCTAGCCGTTCTCGTTGAATAATCAATCTGTAGCGCCTCAGCACCAACAACCGCAGGTCTACCTATGGCTCTCGCAACCACAGCTGCATGGCTTGTGGCGCCACCCCTACTGGTCAGCACACCAACGGATGCGTAGAATCCATGAACATCATCCGGCTTTGTCTCCTCCCTAACGAGTATCACCTGCCTACCAGCCTTAGCCCACTCCACAGCCCTATCAGGGTCAAAAACCGCCTGCCCACTCACGGCACCTGGCGATGCAGCTATGCCCTTAGTGAGTGGTTTGCCGGCCTTGGACTCGTCAATTCTTGGGTAGAGCATTTGTAGGATGTACTCGGGCTTAACCCTCATTATTGCCTCCTCCTTCGTTAACATGCCCTCCTTATACATGTCAACACTCGTCTTAACCACAGCCATTGGGTTCATCTTGGCATTCCTCGTCTGTAGGAACCAGAGCTTGCCCTTCTCTATCGTGAACTCCACATCCTGAACCTCCTTCTTCGTCTTCTCAATTAGCTTAACACCCCTATAGAGCTGTTCATAAACCTCCGGCATCTCCTCCTTCAGCTTCTCAACGGGCTTCGGAGTCCTTATACCCGCAACAACATCCTCACCCTGGGCATACGGTAAATACTCGCCGTATAATTTATCCTCGCCCGTTGCTGGATCCCTGGAGAAGACCACGCCAGTTGCTGAGCGCCAGTCCGCATTGCCGAAGACCATGGTGACTATGGCGGTTGCTGTGCAGTCAGCTATGTCTGGTGTTATCTTATTGGCCTCCCTATAGAACCTAGCCCTTGGTGAATTCCAGGACTTAAAGACAGCCTCAATGGAGAGTCTTAATTGTTCCCACGGATCATCAAAGACCTTACCAAACCTCCTAATGTATATTTGCTTGTATATCTCAATGAGTTCCTTAAGCCCCTCAAGCGGTATTTCGGGATCCTCCTTAACACCATACTTCCGCTTAACCTCATCAAGCGGCTTATTGAACTCCTCCTCGGGTATACCAAGCACAATTCTACCAAACATCGCCAGGAACCTCCTATAGGCATCATAGGCACCATGCTCATTATTAATCCTCTTAGCCAAACCATGCACCGTCCTATCATTAAGGCCTACATTAAGTACCGTATCCATCATACCCGGCATTGAAACCGCAGCACCAGACCTGACACTCACGAGGAGTGGGTTCTCTGGATCACCAAGCTTAAGCCCAATCTTCTCCTCAAGGTACTTAATACCTCTGGCAACCTCATCCATTAAACCATCAGGAAGTCTCTCACCGCCATCATAATACTCCCTACATGCCTTCGTTGTTATTATGATACCAGGCGGCACAGGAAGTCCCAACCTAGTCATTAGGACGAGACTTGAGGCTTTACCACCTATCAATTTGACATCATCCGGATCTGCCTCTTCGAAAGTCAATACGTACCTGCCTAGGGAACCCATCAATATTCTAGACCTCTAGTTTTTATAAATTTTACCTTATTAATAATGATTAATACTTTCCCTATTGATTAATAATTAACAATAATTATAAATATGGAATCTCAAAAGTGAGGATATATCGTAGAGTGCTACATAATTATTGTTTTTAAGTAAAACATGATATATGGAATGATTTTGACAATTAATTAATTATTGATTTTGATTACAGTAGTGAAATTATTACGGAGATTATGTGCATTATAAGGGCCGAGGCCGCCGGGTTCATTAGGCTTACCAGGGCTATAGCGGGCGCGAACACTATCGATACCGTATTAACAACCTTAATCAATGGATTGAGTGATGGGCCTGTGGTATCCTTAAATACGTCTCCAACAACATCGCCAGCAACGGCATTCTTATGGGGCTCACTCTTCTTACCAAACCTCTGCCCATTCACTACAATACCGTAAATTTCTATATACTTCTTAGAATTATCCCAGGCAGCGCCAGCATTAGCCATTAGTAAAGCCCTTGGGAACCCGGCGAGGATTGCGCCAAAGATTGTGCCAACGAGCCCAATCCAACCAAGCGCCAGCCCAACCAGTATGGGTACTATGACGGCAGCCAGGCCAGGCGTTAAGAAGCTCTTGAGGGCATGCCTCGTGACTATGTCTATTGCCCTATTGTAATCAGGCTTCTCCTGAGGCCATAACTCAAGGATCTTCTTCTCCCTAAATTGCCTCCTAATCTCCTCAACAAGCTCACCGGCTGCCCTACCCACGGATGCCAAGGTACTACTTGAGAAGAAGTAGACCAGGGCGACTCCAATAAGGGCTCCTATTATTATCCTCGGGTCAATTACCATCAACTCACTAAAGGCCTGTGTTAGCGATATGCCCATCCTCTCCACAACCTCGTATATAAAACCTATGAACAAAATCAGAGCAGCCAAGCCGGCACTGGCTATTGCATAACCCTTCGTGGTCGCCTTGAACGTGTTGCCGATTGCATCCAACGCATCCGTCACCTCCCTAACACCCTCCATACCAGTCATCTCAACGAGACCGTTAGCATTATCACTCACCGGACCGTAGGAATCCAGGGAAATAACAACACCAGCGAGGCTCAGTAAGCCTACCGAGGCTATGGCTGTCCCAAAGATGCCACCCTCAATTCCTGGAGCTATAAACATGGAACCCAGTATGTATGATATTCCCAGGGCACCAACAACCATGAGTATGGTGGGTATAGCACTAAGCAATCCGTAGGAGTAACCTGAAACGATTACGTTTGACGCCGATAATGTAGCCTGTCTCGCAATATTCCTGACAGGTGGGAATGTGTAGTGCGTGAAGTACTCTGTTGCGAATAGCACCACTATGGCTGTTATCATACCCAACAGGTCAGAGATGAATATAGCCACAGCCTCCATGGTTGGGAAGGAGAGGAATGAGTATATGCCAACCAATATCGCAGCCACCACAATGGTAGTATACAATGCAGTGTTTAACTTACCCATGGCAGCGGCAGCGAGATCCTTACCCTTAACCTCACCCCTAACAACCTGAATCCCAATCAGTGTGCTTAGCAGTGTTAAGGTCGCTATGGCTATGGATAACTCGATCAATTTTGAAGAGAGACCGAACACCGCCGCTAGTAGTAATGCGCCGGCTAGTACAACCACGAAACTCTCATACACATCACTTGCCATACCTGCACAGTCACCGACGTTATCGCCGACGTTATCGGCAATGACGCCTGGGTTTCTCGGGTCGTCCTCGGGTATACCGGCCTCTACCTTACCGACAATGTCTGCACCCCAGTCAGCAGCCTTTGTGTATATGCCACCGGCAACCCTTATGAACAGCGATATTAGGCTCGCACCAAAGGCCACCGGTGCGAGGGTCTCCGCCCACAGGGGCGTTTTTAGTATCGGTATCGATGAGTATACCCAGTACAGTACTGCAACAGTAAGCAGGGCTATGCTTGCTAGGGATAGCCCCATCACCGTACCGGCCTTAAATGATGTACTAAGCGCGGCGCCCATGCCATTCCTAGCCATCCACGCCGTCTTGGCTGCGCTCCTTGTTGTCACGTACATGCCCATGTAACCAGCAACGGCACTACCGATGGCGCCTAGGGCGAAAGCCAATGCCGCTAAACCCGCCATTAAACCACTCTGGAATATTAAGTAATAGGTAGCCCATATGGCTATTACAAGTACAACACCCACGGGTAATATCGTCTTATACTCCCTCATTAGGAACGTCTTACCACCCTCAGCAATGAGCATGTTAATTTCTGTCAACTCCTTTTTACCTGGTTTTATCCCTAGTACTGAGACTGCGTTATAACCGGCCAGTGCGAGTCCGACTATTGGTATTACTATGGCTAATAAGAGTAGTTCCAGTGACATCATAGGTCAAGGTGATCCGTGGTTTATAAACATTATTACTCATTTAACCTCTTAAACCCATCCAAAAAGTGCTATGTTTTAGACTAAATGTGCATTTTTAAGTAAGAAATATTAAGCCCTTTCTGAAAAGTAGTATTTGTGTCCAGGGGATTAAGTATTCAACAGGCCGTTAGGATCATTGTTGAGGAGAACCCACTATACGTGACATTGCTCTCCAGCAACCTAGTTAATCTATCAGCGCTGGCTAGGAGCATTAAGCCCCTAGTTGATGTGATGGTTGGTAAGGACACCAAGGTCTTCACAATAGTCAAAGCCCTAGAGAGATTGTCACTGAATTATAAGTTGGTTAATGATTACCCGGACATAGTCAAGGCGCTGGGCACGGCTGAGATAATAACGTACAGTGGCATGGGCGAGGTGGAGATACCACTTACGGAAGAAAATAGGGAGAAGGTGCTGAAGCTTAGGGACCTACTTGCCTCAATGAACACCCACTTCATAGTCCTTAACGACGGCAACAAAATCCACGTAATAGCACCCCTCATGTACATAACTAATGTTTGCAAAGAAAGCAAAATCTCTGAGTATGGCATGGTTAGGATAATGTTTGCCGACAGGGCGCCCGTGGGTATTGTAACATTCCTGGTTCAGGTAATGAAGTCGAACCAAATAACTGCAAAGCATGTCCTGAGGTACGACAACGACATTTATGTTATTGTGGAGAGGGAAAAAACACCGTTATTATTAAACCTACTTGAAAAACTTAGGACAAGCCCCGTGGTTGCCCAAGCGAGTAAGTAGGCTGCTTACTCGTAAAATACCAGGGACACCCTCCTACTTATCCTCTCCAATAACGTCTTCGCTATCTGTAACTTAGCCCTCTTCACCTCATCATCCCTCTTCACAACCCTACCCGGGTTAAACCCATAAATACTAATCTCCCTGGCACCCATGTAGTAGGCTAGGTAAACAGCTCTATCACCATCCGTGAAACCAGGTATCAACACCGAACAACCCCTGGGCCAAACCTGCACGGTAGGTATTAACCTACCGATCCTAGGCGCGTACCTAGTAAATCTGTCTATGTTGTCGCCGTGGGCATGGGCTAGAACTAGGCAATCACAATTAACAACCTCCTCAGGCTCGAAATCCAGGTCGGTAACGACGATCTGCGGCTTCAAACCCCAACCCCTAAGCAACCTAACCGAGTAACCCTCAACAGCAATTATCAAGCCATCACCACTGGGTTTAGTAGTGGCTGGAGGCATCACTATGGACACCGAACCCCAGTCAAAACTCCATAGGTACCTGGGATCTACCGTGCAGTACGCTGGAGCCAACTCAGCGGCTGTGTAATCAGCCGAGAAGTTCAGGCTGGGCAGCGCCGACATATAGAGGGACCTAACAAGGCTCCACTCCAGGGGATCAAAAACTATACTACGCACAACGAACCAAATTGCACCACGATTTAAGTATGTTTTTACCGACGCCCTGCCAGATTCAATTTACCGCTATCATGCTATCATTACTAAAAAGGATAAATTTATTGTGAATGCTTCTTCCTAAATTCATCGAATTTCTTAACGAACTCATCGAATGCCCTCCTTATCTCCTCATCCCAATACTTACCAGTCCACTCATACAACCTCTCACTAATGATGCCCATTACTATGATAATATCCCGCATAGCCTCCTCCCTCCTCTTGCAAGGGCTGAACTGACCTCCTCCCCGTCCTGAAGGGTGGGGGTTCCCTTAGGGCGGTTCATTGGTTTGTGGTTTACCGCCTTCATCCTCATTGCCTCATTGCTGGTGGGTGCGGTCCGCACCCACCCTGCTCTGCTCGTCCAGCGGTAGACCACGGGCTGGGTCTTCAGCCCATTACCCCTATCCCTCACCGTGAGTTGCCCCCTACTCACGGATCCCAGGGACTCGGGGATATGTAGGATGTTCCTTGCACCGTTCAAGTCCGCATTTATGACCTTTCCCATGCGGGGACACTTATAGAGACCACGTTCAACACGCCCACCTTCGTGGGCATCCCCGCATAGGGAGCAGTCCTTCGATGTGTTTGGTTCAGGGACATCAATTACCCTAATTCCCAACTCCTCACCAACCTCCTTGAAGCGCCTGATTGTGTAACCATAATTCCAAAAGTTCACCGTGAGCTTATTCCCGTGGTTCCTAGCAACATCCTTTGGGTAACCAACAACAACCTCACCCACCCCCTTCTCCCTCAACTCCCCCATTATCTTCCTAACCATGCTATTCAAAGCATGCTTCAAGAACCTACTCCTCTTATCATAGAGTAGCCTAAGCCTCCTGCTTGTCCTCTGCCCATGCCTGGCTAGAAGTTTCTGGACGCGGCGTATCTTCTTGCTGTAGTACTCGTATTGGGAGAGGACGCCACCGCCCTTGAATATGTACCATGTGCCATCCTCAACATAGACCGTGGCTAGGTTTACGATCCCCAAATCCACACCAGCCCTCAGGTTGCCCTTGGCTTCGGCTACAACCTCAACCTCCACTGGGATGTGGGCATACCAACTCCTCCTAGCCTCATTGTAAATCACCTCTAACCTACCCTGTCTCCCATGCCACTTGAGTTTCCCTTTAAACCTCAGGGTTAGGTCGAAGTCCCTCAGGTAAATAATCCTCTTATCCTCATCCACCACATAACGGTCATTCCTAATGATGATTACCAACTTGTATTTTCCGTCTTCACCCTTCCAGTAGCCCGGAGGCCTTGGCTTAAACCACTTTGGCAACTTCCCCTCCCTCTTCTCCTTAATTAGGGAGAAGAAACTCCTCCAATCCTCGGCATTCTTCCTAGCAACTTGCTGCGCATTAACCTTCAACACGTGCTTATACTTCTCATACACCTCCTTTTCCGTCTCGGCAAAATCAACCCTTTCCCCTCTCTTAAACTGCTGCATCCTCAACCAGTTAACTTCATTCCAGCACTTAGCCGTAACTACAGCTAGATCCCTCAGCTTCTCATGCATCTCCTTATCCACCACCAACTTAACCACATTAGTCCTTTTCACCCTCTTTCCCCCCACTGCTCTTCAATGTATTTCCTTATGGTCTCACTTGATACATTACCAGCTGTTGACACGAAGTAGCTTCTTGCCCAGAGTTTTCCGTTGGTATATTTCCTTAGTTCTGGGAATTTCTTCAAAACCAGCCTAGCAGACTTCCCCTTGAAGTAGTTTGCTAGGTATGATGGTGAGTATCTGGGTGGGCAGTTTACGAAGAGGTGTATGTGGTCTGGCATTACTTCTAGGGCTATTATTTCACAACCCAATTCCTTAGCAATTGACTTCAAGACCTCTTTAATGTATTCAGCAACTTCCTCAACCAACAAGTCTCTACGGTACTTAGGAATCCACACGAAGTGATAGTTGCATAGATATTTCACATATCTAGTTGACTTATATTCCACAATACTTTAAAGTATTCAGAGTTTTTAAGCATCTACCCCACCCCTAGAAGGGGCGAGGCTTGTAGTTCA
This sequence comes from Vulcanisaeta sp. EB80, assembly GCF_002078205.2. Classification (NCBI taxonomy): domain Archaea; kingdom Thermoproteati; phylum Thermoproteota; class Thermoprotei; order Thermoproteales; family Thermoproteaceae; genus Vulcanisaeta; species Vulcanisaeta sp. EB80. Next base: position 3,641 of record NZ_LCWN02000020.1, on the reverse strand, counting down.
TTTTGTCAGGGTCTAGGTCGTTGTATTGGTACTCGTGGAGGTCCAACGCCTTATCCGCAACTGTCCAGATTTCCCTATACCCTAACTCAGACAGGTCCAGGGATACGCCCTTAATGGACTTCGTTGGGACTATGTAGCTGTCTCTCCGGAGATGGCGGTTGATCCGCCGTCTCCTTCTCGGCGGTCTCCCTGGAGTCGCTCACCGCAGTGGCTCGCCAACGGTCTAAAGTTAATGTGGGTTAGGGGTGGTGATAGGAAGCATGGGAACTACAACCACAAGGTCATGGTTTTCAGGAGCTCAATCATTGAGAAGATAGCCCTAAAGGCACCACTATACTCGATTAGGGCTGGTTACGTAAGCCCAAAGAGGAACAACAAACTCGAAGGAGCACGACGAACTAATGAGAAAGCATGGACTAGACAGGCACACAGCATCAGCACACCTAACAGCCATAAGAGGACTTAAACACCAATGAACATGAGCAACCGCAAATAAACCTAAAAACCGAAACAGCCCCTCTTAATGTGCATGATGAGTCTACGGGTACCGATTACATGAAGACAGCGGCCTCTACTGACTTAAACTAGTTACGCTTAAACGTGATAATATGCTTGATATATCCCAGGTGCCGAGCATTGCACTTCAGCGCAATGACCATGCTCTACTTATTTAACTTAACCTAAACTAAGACAGGCGGTATTACAGGCATTATGAGAAACGGAGACTCTCAGCCAGTTTCTGTCTTATTTCGTTATATAAGTTTTCTGTAATTTTTCTATCCCTACAGGGTCTATTAAATACTGAGCTACTATATTTTTATTAATTTTTTATTCTTTATTTTACCGCCCACCTTCAGGTAGGCTATATGGTTTCCATTAACGTAAATGTGGACATAGTACATGCCATTTTTTTCTCTCTAGCTTGGTACTAAATCTCTAACTTACTTAGTACTAATAGTGAAAGTTGCTAATTTCTGGTATTCTCTCCTCGTTTTCTATAATATTTATGAACTTTTCTAAAGCTGAGCTAGATAGTATTCTACTTTATATTGGTATATTCTAGCACAAACTCTCTTCTGATCTCCCTGGGAACACTCTTTATTATTAATTCTGGTATGTCACTAAAATAATGTAAGAATTGCCTTAAATTTAGACTTAAATTTAGAGTTGATATTCCTTTTTCCTCAATCTTTTTATTAATCTCTCTCGCTAAACCCTTGTACATGGGTAGAATTTTTACCTTAATTAAATTTTTAATGTCATCTTCAAAGTATTTAAAGGCCAATGGATATTGTGTCCTATCTGGGATTACATATTCATCACTAATCATTTTCCTTATAACGCGAAACTATTCTTTGGCTTCTTCAATTTCATGTTGTGTTAGGTGATTTTCATACTCGTATTTTCTTATGGTTATATGGCATTTGGGACACCCAACATTGTTTAACTCATCTGGCTTATACTTTCTCAGTAAGCCTTCTGCTACTCTTTTTAGATATTCAATATAGCCATCAATCCATGAAGAGACATTTTCAACACAGCTAATTAGCTCATCTTTTTCGCAAAGCAGCTCTAAATTATAATCAACTGGGACAATATCGGAGTAGAAGGAAAGGTTGGCTTTTTATAATCATAGGTTGCATCGATTAATTCGTCATAGGCGTCATCTAGTTCAGGATCATCAATTATCCTTTCAACAATAGTTGGAGGAAAATCGTTTATGTTAAGATAAACCGTAACCTCATCAACCTCATCTAAATCCAAATCTAACGCGCTAATTATTGCGGTTCCCCACTCATACTCCTTCTGATAACATATAGTTGATTCATAAAAGGGTATTTCGTGAAATCTACCATAATCATCATAATATTCCCTTATAATGCAATTAATTTCCTCAAATCCCTTCTCCATCAGTAAAGAAGCTATTTGATCCTCAACATAGACCCCCATCTTCACCCCCATGAGAAACAAGGAAAGTTATTAAAAAACTCCGCTAGGATAAACCAGTGAGGCATCTACCGTCTCTCCAGAGGCGGCGGGTTGTTCTTACCATCTCCTTCTTGATGGCTTTTTATTGCCCAGTGTATGGGTATTTTGTCTCTTGGTGCTTTGAATCCGCAGTTCGTGCAAGCCATGGTTCTGTCCGGTAATTGGGTTAGTTCGTGTTGGCACACTGGGCATATTGTGCTTGGTAGTCTCTTGAACTCGTACGGTACGCCGTACCACCGTAACTGAGTGATTAACAGCTTAACGAACCTCCTCGTCTCGGCCAGGTAAACCTTCCTCAAGCCCCTTGGTATCTTCTCCTCGATTAACTCCCTCCTCGACTCCTCAATCATGTCGTCAATGATGACGAGGGCTTTGTGCCTAAGGGCCTTCCTAACAAGCCTATGCACGAGCTTTTGGGCATAATCCCTCAACTTCGCATAAATTTTCCTCCGAACCTTCTTTATATTTCGCCAAAGTCTCCTACCCTCCACTGTCCTGTGGAGACCAAGCCTCTTCAACCTACCATACTCCCTACTTAACCTCATGGAGAGGTCGTAGAGACCATCAATCTCACTAAGGTTTGGTCTTTCAGGCTTCCACTTAACGAGCCTGCCATCCCTAATTAAGCCCCACGTAATGCCATTATTCCAGGCATTGACGTCAATCGCGAGCATGTAATTACTCGGCTGGTAAGGCTCAACAACACGCTCAGCGACCAAGGCTAAGTACGGCTCATCATTTTCAAGCCCAATCATTGCATACTTGATGTCACCGCCCTCGTTTACTCGCTCAATAACCCACCTAGGCATTGGGACCTCAACAACATACCTATGTTCATTTCTGCAGACCTGACGTAATCTAATGACGTCATCCTCAAAGTCCAGAGCCACTGGTGCACCCTTATCACCCTTCATGGAGCCGTCTTGGTAAATCCTTAGTGTCTTCAACGGGACCCACGTCTCAGCAAACCACCTCTTCGGTGTGGTTCCAAAAACTAGACTATCCTTGAAGTCCCTGAAATCATAAAGCTGGTGCTGAATAGTTCTGGGCATGTTCGGCACCCAAACTTCATAACCTCTATAGGCTAGATTAGCTAAAGCCATCAACCGCTTGACGTAATCAACATCACACTTATCCCTAGGCAGTTTAATGAGTACCGCCCTCCTCGCAGTCATCAACAATCACCAAAACCCTGACCTTCCTACCTTGCAAGTCCTTAATCTTGGCTTGGTAGTCCTTACTAACGTATATACCCACATCCCTCCCAGTCACCTTCGTTACACTCCCCTCAACATAGACTACACAATCCACGAAAAACCATCCGAACTAACTTTATAAACCTTTCGGTAAAGAAAAGCTTAAAACTCGGATAAAATAGGATTAATTAGCCCCGTGGCGCGAGGAAACCGTGAGCGCACGGGATCCCGGCCCCGTGGGAGACTGACCAATGATGCCCCAAGAATGGGGGAATACCCGACAAAGGATGAAAAGTGATTAGGGACGCAGACATGAGGGGAACGGGGCATCCATCTTGTCTATGTAATTCCACACAAACCTATACGACATACCCAACCTCCTCGCCGCACCACTTATTGAACCAGTCTCATCAATAGCCTTAAGAATATCATAACCACCAGGACCAATCAAATGAA
>NZ_LCWN02000143.1:0-6061 GCF_002078205.2 Vulcanisaeta sp. EB80 | reverse complement strand
GCGTATTTATTTGATTGGAGGCCTAGGCGTTAACCTCTACGTGGTATTAGTGTTTATTAAATTATTTTATATAGTATAAATAATGTGTATTCTTATTAAGGTACTATATCTCAACTTTTATCAATGCCAATCAGTGGGAGGTACCGTAAATTATTCACGTTCATTATCGCTTTAGCCATAGTGATAGCCTTAGCCTTAATTGCATTATTTGTTTATGGTGCCTATCAGAGTAATGCTATCATTTCTGAAATACCTCGGTGTATCACGTTACCAGCTACTCAATTAAATACTAGGACGCCCATTAAGCATGTAATCATAATATTCCTTGAGAATCATAGTTTTGATAACTTCTTTGGTGTCTATCCAACCAACGGTTCACTTAGTAACCCAATTATTAATCAGATGAGTAAGCCCATAAATCTACTCTCACTAAGTGAGATATCCAGTTATTTAATGCCTGTACCTATCGGTACGTACAGCACGGTAGATCCCAATGAGGGTTATATACCATACCACGCTGATTGGAATTATGGGAAAATGAACGGTTGGATACAGGGCTCAGGTCCTCAATCCCTTTATTACTATACGGTGGATCAAGTGGCACCGCTTTGGGACTTGGCTGAGGAATACGGTATTGCTGATAATTACTTCACGCCATATCTCTCAGAGAGTGCTCCAAATCACCTATCCCTATACGCAGCGTTTTCGCCTGTAATCGATGATTATGGTCCACCACCCTATATACCTGTTCAAGAGAGTATATTCGCTGAGCTTTGCCAATACCGTATTGGTTGGGGCTATTACATAGACCCTGAGGAGCCATCGTACCTACTTGATATTAAGTACTTCTACGGAATTAACAAGTACTCATCCCATATACAGACATGGGAGGATTTCATAAATGAGGTTAGGAACGGAACATTACCTGCCGTATCCTGGGTTCTCCCAGGCCCTTACAATGACATGGGCCCACCCAGTAATATCCTTTACGGCGAGGCTTGGCTTCTCTACATAATAAATACCGTTGAGGAGAGCCCTATATGGAACTCTACAGTGATATTCATAACATGGGATGAATTCGGTGGATATTACGACCAAGTACCACCACCAATCATAAATAACGACCCACTGGGTGTGAGGGTCCCATTAATAGTCATATCACCCTACGCGAAGGAGAATTACGTATCCCACACATTACTAACTCACATTTCCCTAATAGCATTTATAGACTATAACTGGGAACTACCAGCCCTGAATAAATACGTACTAGACAGCAACATACCACTTGACTTCTTCTACTTCAATATTACTAGGAAACCAATCATATTCAATGTATCCCAGGGATTCCCCCTAATCAATAATGTATACTCAATACCAAACACCTCAAATTACAGGGACTTGGCAAACCTATACCCATTACAACCGCAGATACCATTTAATGAATTACCGTATTCCAGGTATGGATACACAAACATAACACTGGCACAGCTAGACGATATGGTTTACGTGAAGCATGATTGGGCGTACACACCAATTATTTACACGCCATTATTCCTATGGTTAATAATCATACTCAGCATCGACCTGGTCTCCATATCCTTACTACCACCCATCACCAAGACCCTTAAATCGATGCCCATGAAGGCGTTGGGTATTGTCACAGGCTCCATCCTAACATCTACATTAACAGGATTAGTAACACTCACGATGGGTTTTCTGAACTACCTAGGTAATACTGGCGAAGCGCCACCATTGCTCCTGGGTTACCTAGTCGGTCTTATCATATTCTCAATAATTGGGTTGGAAATCCTGCGTGTAAACCATGGTACCTACTTAATACCAGCACTATCGGTAATAATTCCATTGGTCTTGTACGGGCTTATTTACGTACAAACTGTCCAATCATACTTAGTGAGCGACTCACCGTTGTTTATCTACGGCTTATTAGCTACCGCACCTGTTATGCTCGTGATCCTACTACTTATTAGCAAATTGATCAATGCCGAGATCCCAATTGACCAACTAGCCGAGCACGCAAATAAGTACGCATTCCTCATAGATAAGAACCTCGAGGAGTACATGAAGCCACAAAAGGAGGAGATGCCTGTCTTCTACTAGCGATAGGACGCGGGGATGCGGGAAACGGGGGCAAACTGGCGGTTAATCACCTTAGGGTCGCCACAGCGTACCTAAGGGCCTTCCTATTCAACCACACGGCTAGCATCGTCATTGGGACTAGGCTCATCTTAACGGTTAGTTGGGACAACATCAGTAACCATATGTTGGGAACCACGCCGTAGAAGGCTATTGGTATGAAGACCAGGGTGTCTATGGTCATGGTAACAGGGTCCGAGTACCCAACCCTCCTCAAAACACCACCACCCAACCTAGAAACCAAAAATACGTCATATGTTTCGGAGACTATGAAGGCTGTTATTGAGGCTATGGCAATCCTGGCGCTAACGCCCATTATAGCTGCAAAGGGCGCCTGCAATGACTCCCAGAACTGGGCCGGTGGGTAATTAATCACTAGGTAATTAATGAGGAACACCAGGGCTTGTAGATAGGCGGCTATCCTAACGACCCAATAACCAACACCCCTACCGTACCTGAGGGTTAGGAAGTCAAGCACAGAAACACTAGCGCTGTATGTAATCACGCCCATTGGCACCACCAACGGACCCACGTAGGCCCCTATTTTACTAGCCATGTACTGGCTTATGGTTAGCAGTAGTATATAATCCATGGCGCCAACAGGCAACAACAACTCCTCCCTGCCAAGCCTATGCACAAGCCATAATATACCAGCGGCTGCTATGTACACCATGAAGGCCATGCCGTACAGGATAGGCAGGCTATACATGGAGTACCAGGTCATTGCAGGAAATCAGGATATACCTGCTTATAAATCCTCTGCCTCAACTATAAAAATGATATCCTAATTTTACACTTTAAGATAGCATCTTATCGAGGATACCCCTCCTAACACCCTCCCGTAACTCATGGGCTATCCTCTCGCCCATATCCATGGGCTTATCGAAGTAGAGCACGGAGTATGGGCTACCAACGCCCATGTAGACGTTTGTCCCAGCCACGATTCTGCCTGAGAATTCGAAGACAATTATTGATAGGTCATCGGTTATTATGGACTCAAGGCTGAAGGGCCCAATCATACCTGGTGGTACAAGCTCATTTACAGCCTTAATGAATTGCTCACCATACCTCTGCACAATTGGTAACAGTGACTCCCTGAGAACCAGCGGTAGATTTCCAACAACGGTGAATGAAGGCTCGGCAAGCCCAGGTATCCTACCATCAACATTACTCTCATACCTAATGTCCATGCCGAAGATCTCAAGCCTATCGTAAACCCGCGACGAGAAGTAATGGTAGTAGGCTGGGACGCCTATCACGTACTCCTGTATTATGTACCCATCCTTCACCCCACGTAGCCTATCCACCAACTCCTTGCCATTCCTCGCCACGAAGTAGCCCCTACCACCCTTTGCGCCGTTGAACTTGACAATGACGGGATTGTCGACTTGTGACGGGTCACTGAATGACCTAGGTATTGGTATGCCTGCGTACTCAAGCAACCTCATCTTTAGCGTTTGATCAGCCTCCCACTTAAGTAGGTACCTATTCCCGAAGGTTGGTATTTCCATAACCATTGCCCTCCTCCAACTCACATACTCAACGTAGCTACCGTGGGGTATCAACACCGCGTTATTACTAACGAGCCTTGGCACAACCCTCTCAAACTCCCTAAAGTCAACCTCCCAAACCTCATCTATGAAGTTAAACTGCCTATAAAACCAACCATGCCCTGGCCTTGCTATGCCTATTGTCTTGAAGCCATACTCGTGGGCACCCCTAAGTATTTGCAGCGAGGAGTGGCTGGCTATTGTTACGACACTGACCTTGTCCAGGTCGTAGTTCTTGATTATCCTATCCACGTCCACGTAAAAGTCGCTCATGTCACCACCTCCTCAAGCCTATCCTGATATTGGTTTGCAGTCTCTTAGTGGTATGCTTGAGCGTGGTCATGGTGTGCTTTATGTGCTTTATGATAATGAGGCCTACATGAACACAGGAATACAAAGATCAGGAGGAACACCTAAATTTGCAAGGACTACAACGACACCCGCCGGTACTGTGATTAAGGGTAAGATTGAGACTAAGAAGGACATAATGAGCATAGTCATCGGGCACCACATACCATACGCAGCAACAGCCAATGTTGCATTCCCCATCGACCTATTCAACAAGGTTAGGAAGGCCATGTCCTATCTAAACGAGGGACCCGCATTCATACACGTATTAGCACCATGCCCACCAGGGTGGGGTTTCCCAGATGAGGAGATGATAGAGATTGCAAGGCTGGCAACAGAGACAGGTTACTTCCCACTTTACGAATGGGACCATGGTAGGTTGATAATAAACCCACCAAGCGATATTTACATGGATAAAGCCAGGAGGAAGCCCATTAGTGAGCTCATTAAGAGACAGGATAGATTTAAGCACGTTACTGATGTGGAGATAAAGGCAATAGAGCAGGAGATCGAAAACTTCCTCTCATACCTACGTAGATTATCCATGAGCTCAGGAGTTACGTGAATATCGTAGCAAGAACATGGTGATCAATTAAATGCCCAGTTGATGGAGGAGAATTATCAATGCATAAGTCTTGAGAATGGTATGCACAGTTTTCATAAATGCCTATAACAAAGCTACGAAGGATTTGTTTCAATCTTTGGTGCGGGGGGTGGGATTTGAACCCACGCAGGCCTTCGCCAACGGGACCTGATTACGGCTCCGTGAACTTGGCACGGAGTACCCGTCCCCTTTGACCTGGCTCGGGCACCCCCGCAGGTCTTGTTATGCATCGCAGACTTTTAACTTTTTCGTGATTTCCAAGTCACCGATATCTATTCGATACATGAGAAGGATTTTTAAGCTGGTTTTCCTTGGCATTTTTCGATGGATCCGATATCACTATCTATAATAGTGTTGGCTCACTGGTTGCTGAATCAACCTGTGGCGCCAGGTGAGGACTCGTACCTAGTGTTTACTGTGTTCAATCCAACGCAAACCTATTTGTTCAACGTAACCATCTACATGAATACATCCCTCATAAAGCCCATCTACTACGTGAACTCATCAATGAATTATTGCCAAATACCCGCGGTACCACCTGAGGGTAATAGCTCATGCATAGTCTACGTACAGGTTGACCCAAGCGTATCCATGGGTATCTACCAGGTACCCATAACGGTGAACTACACCGAGGTTAACATAACAACGAGCGTTAAGCCCCTCATTGTTTATCAAACGGTTTCTATACCCGTCACCACGTTGGTGACGACAACGCTGTACAACGGTGAGCCTGTGATAACAGGTGTAAAGACTGTCCCCGTGACGATACAGATACCCGAGGTAATGGGCTCCATACCCTCAATATCGACATCCAAGAGCTCGGAGAGTGTTAATACGAATGTTTCCATCCCGGTGCTTGGTTACGTGGGCTTTGAGGCCACGGCGATCATTGGGACTCCCGACAATGTTATCCAGGCTTTACCTGGGTCCTACGTGCCATTGACCGTGTATCTCACGAATTATGGGAACACTCCGGTGCTCAACGTCACCGTGACGTTAATGTCTCTGCCACCCCAGCTGGTGCCGGTGAACGTCACACAGCATATACCAGCCCTGCCTCCTGGACAGCCTGTGCCCGTGACCTTCTACGTCTACGTGCCTAGGTATGTTCCGCAGGGTAATTACACGGTTGAGTTGAGGGTTGACTATTTCACGGGTGTTGACGACGTGATAAACGCAACATTGATAGTACCGCAGGAGCCCATAGTGTATATACAATCAATAGCCACAAACCCGCCCGAGGTCTTTCAAAGCTACCCAATGTCCCAGTTAATACTTAGTATAGTCAATATTGGGTCTGGGATAGCTTACAATGCTAAGTTGTTCATAAATGGCTCAGGCATAACGCCGTTGGTTAGCAACCCATTGATACTCGGTGCGATACCTCCTGGACAGCCCGTGCAAC
>NZ_LCWN02000019.1:0-33369 GCF_002078205.2 Vulcanisaeta sp. EB80 | reverse complement strand
AGCCATGCCTTTACGTCCCAGTCATAATCATTGATGAGCGTGCCGAGTTCCCTAATGTTCCCGCCCAGGAGTTGCCAAAGTAATTCAGCATCTATATTATCCTTACCTCCGGTTTTCTCTATAACCTCATTAACGACCTTCTCGAAGTCTTCCTTCGGTAGGTTCCATAGGAGGTATGGTGAGTATCCGCCTTTTGGGACTAACCTGATGAGTGTTTTTGTTGCTGCGTTATCGCTGACTGTGAGGAATACCAGTATTGAGATTCTTTTTTCAATGAATAGCCAGGGTATTTGGTCTGCTATTGCGTTTGCGACCTTATAGAGCGCCGTGTAGTCCCTAACGTACTTATCAACATCGTCAAAAAACAAAACCACTGTTTTATCACGTAGCCTATGCTCCTCAACGAGTTGGCTAACGGCATCGACTAGGACCCCTACTACGTCACCAAGCGATATCGATGCGTATCTCGTAACGACTTCCGTGGTTAATTCCTTAAGTGCATTGATTAGTTGTTTATGCACGTTCTCGCCAAGCCCTGGAATACTGAGTTGCATCTCCCTGATTAATCTCTCCTCAAAGCCGTACCTTATGAATGCGTAATCGCTCAATTCCTCAATACTTCTCGCTTTGTCCACGAGGAGTCTTAGTAATGTTGATTTGCCTGCTCCGTGTGGTCCGTAAATTGCCTTGATGCCGGTGCGGTTGGGGATTGCCTTGAGGAGGTTCGCTACCTCCTGTTCCCTGTCCCTGAAGTGAATTATTATTTTCGTAGCCTCAAGTAGAACCTCCGCTGTGTGGAGTTCCTCGCTTATCTTCTTAGCGATACTATCAATATTGCTCATACCTACAGTAAGGGATTGAGAAACACTTATTTAAGCTGTTAAATGTTGATGTAGTGTGTTTGTCTAGTCCGTATCCCCTCATGGCTCACTATATTCCTTAGAGCCTATTGTTCCTCTAGGGTCCACATAACCGACCTAATAGAGTACAGTGGCACCTTCAAGACCATCTCCTCAATGACGGAGCTCTTGAAAAAACGCTTTTCCTGTAATTATAGTTCTCAGACCGCGGACAGAACGTAAGGCTAGGATACGGAGAAATTCCCACGGTGCACATACTCCTCTGTAGTAATTCTTAGCACGGGTGGTGTCCAGTTCCAGTGCTCCCTCAGTGCGTTGATTAATGCTTCATACTGCCCTTGGCTTAGTGGGAGGGAGACATCAACAGACTTATGGTAAATCCGTAGTTGTAAACCCCATCCTGTCCTCTTGATACATAGGATATTTTTGCTCTTGACCCCGTCCTTCGGTATGGTAACCACATCCCCACTCCTAGTCTCGATGATCAACCCATTCTCCGTCACCTTGACCTTGGTGCTCAACGTCACGGACATGACAATTATGATAATTATGATTGGGATTGCGACGAGTGCTATGGCGTAACGCACGTCGGGTAGCAGGACCGTGAGACTTATGATGGATAGTATGACCCCCCATCAACCCCATCAGCCTGGCTAACACATCATTCGGACGCCATAAAGACCATACCACTCTCCCCTCTTGATCCGCATTTGAAGAACCCACAGAGCAATACCACACAGTCAAGCCTTAAACCTAATCCCAATAGGTAGTGTTGTTGTGTGTTTACGTGGGGTTGGTGGTCGTTATTGATTGGTTGGTGCATGCCTTGGCGAGACTTATTAATTTCTCTGCGATGCCTAAGTCGTCCTTTAATGTTATTCCGAGGGCTATGTCCTGGGCGATTGGGTAGCACTTGGTTACCGCGTTGAGTGCCTCATTTACCGTTAACGCGATCACCTCGACTCCCGGCGGCACGTCTAGGTTCATGAGTCTCCTGTGGGGTGGCTCGGTGAATTGGGCAATGATTAATACGTCGATGTCGCTGTCCTCCATGAAGTCGCCCCTCGCGTATGAGCCGACCAGGAAGACTGTTCCCTGGACCTTCCCGGCGACTTGTCTAGCCAACTCAATGGCTCTGCTCCTCAGCTCCTCCCTCCACTTGATAACCTTCTCCATAGGTCCTCTATGAACGTTATTATGTCCTCGGCAGTCTTAATAGCTGTTTCGGCGTCGGTCCTCGTGAAGTACTCATAGGGTACACCCTCGCTCCACGCATCGACATACCTCGTCGTCACGTAGAATTTATCCAGGAGCTTGCATAGGTCGATCACTTCGCTTGGCACATTGATGAATCTGCTAAGTCCAGCGATTAAGTGGGTTAGTGAGTGTCCCCGCGTTGCTCTGCCGATTCCGTATAGAGCAGCCTTTATGGCAAACTCGGCTGCTTGGTGTGCCTTGAAGCATGCCCAGTTGTAATCGCCGACCTCAGTGTCATGCTTTGCTGATTCAATTGTTCTCCTGGCCATGGACATCCATCTATCGTATTCTTTGGAATCCATTAATTAACCTGGGATTGGCGTGGTTAAAAAGTGGTGCTGTTCCGTTACCTGTATGGTTTTTATGCCGTCAATACTTGATTTTATCTATAAATTAATGAGGAAGCCCTTAATAATTAGTTGGTTGTTTGTTACTTGATGGCTAGGGTGTACATAGGACCTGCCGGTGTGCCGATTGGCGCTAGGGAGAGGAAGAAGTCGGCTGGGACGTTGGATGGTATTAGGTACGTTAGCGAGGTTGGGCTTAACGCAATGGAGGTCGAGTTCGTGCAGGGTGTTAGGATGAATAGGGAGGCTGCCCAGGAGGCCGGTGAGTTGGCTAGGGAGTTGGGTGTTAGATTGTCTGTACATGCTCCGTACTTCATAAACCTGTGTAGCGAGGAGGCTGAGAAGGTTGAGGCAAGTATCAAGAGACTACAGGAATCGTTGGATAGGGGTGAGACCATGGGCGCCACAGTTGTTGTTTTCCACCCAGCGTACTACGGTAAGTTGGGTCCAGAGGGCTGTTACAATGCCGTTAAGGATGCCGTGCTGAGGATCCTGGATTGGATGCGTGAGAGTGGTATTACGCATGTTAGGTTGGGTCTCGAGGTCATGGCTAGGAAGAGCCAGTTCGGTAGTTTGGAGGAGACCTTCAGGCTCGTTAGGGAGGTTAATAATCCGCAGGTTGTTGCCGTGATTGATTGGGGGCATGTCTATGCGAGGAATGGCGGCTCCATCGATTACAGGGCTGTGCTTAACATGTGGAGGGAGTACTTTGGCGATCAACCAATGCACACCCACTTTACCTGCGTTAAGTACAAAAATGGTGAGTGGGTTGACGAGCATGAACCAATGGATACGAATAACCCACCCTTCGAACCACTGGCTAGGGAGTTGGCTGGTGAGGATATTGAGATAACGATAATAAATGAATCACCTCTCCTTGAGAAGGACGCATTGAGGATGAAGGATATACTCATTAAGTATGGTAATAAAATCGTTGGGGCAAATCAATAGGTTAATATCACTGCCCCTGCCTTAGCACCCTCATAATCTCATCATTTACCTTCCTGAGCAATTCAATAACGCTTGGTAATTCATTTACGTGCTCAGGCCTTATTGTGAAGTTCTCATCGCCAATCGCGTAATCAACACTGCACTCGTTCCCCTCACAAGCCACTGATACGTATAATGCCAAGTCCTCCTTAAACTCTATAATTAGCACCTTCTCCCTACCATATTCCTCGGTGTGGTGGTTCGTGAACCCCCACTCAATTAGCCTCTGAGTTACTTGTTGTATTACCTTGTCCGTGAGGTTTTGATTGCTCATTACACATTCATTCCCGCCTTTTATTAAATCCGCTTCGCCTCAATAATCCTAAGCAGCTTATCCACCAAAATCTCGGCAATCCTCCTCTGAGCCTCCTTGGTCTCAGCACCTATGTGCGGCGTAACCACAACCCTTGGGTGATTAACCAACTCCCTCTCCCAATCCTCCACGGGCGGCTCATGCTCAAGCACATCAAGGGCTGCTGCGGCAACTACACCATCATTCAAGGCCTTCAACAAAGCCTTACCGTCAATTACCTCACCTCTTGACGCATTTATTATAATGACACCCCTCTTCATAAGTCCAAACTCCCCCTCACCAATCATGTGCCTCGCGCTGGGTGTCAGCGACACATGTATTGAGATTACATCGCTAACCCTAAGCAAATCCTCAAAACCAACAGGCTTAACACCAATAGCCCTAGCCCTACTGCTGATATCAACTATGTCGTAAGCCACAACCTCCATGCCAATAGCCCTCGCCAACTCCGCAACCCTCTGCCCAATCCTACCAAAACCAATTACACCAAGGGTCTTACCAAACAACTCGGTGCCTACGTACTTACCCTTGGGCCACTCACCACCCTTAACCAACCTATCCTGCAGGGCAATTAACCTGGCTGCAACGACCATAAACCCAATAACCAACTCAGCCACAGACTGTGTCGAGCCCTCAGGCGCGTTAATCACATCGATACCCCTGGCCTTGGCATACTCAACATCTATGTTGTCAAGACCAACGCCAGCCCTCGCAATAACCCTGAGCCTCTTGCCAGCATCAATGACATCCCTAGTCACCTTAGTCCTACCCCTAACAATAAGCACCTCGTAATCAGGAACGACCTTTAACAACTCATCCCTACCAATGCCAGGCCTATAATCAACCTCAACACCCCTATCCTTAAGCGTCCTCACTATGTACTCATCCACCTGATCCGTAACCAAAACCCTAACCATCCACGCCCTAAATAGGCTATTGCTTTTAAACATTATTCATTTATAGACAATATACGCAAAACCATGTTCCAAACATCGTGAGCATGGTTATGGCTTATTTCGATTAAAAAGCATGGATGTTAGGGCATTGGGAACGTTATGATTTAAACCTAAAGATAGTACGGTGCTCATGCATGAAGTATGATGAGAGCTGCCTATCAATACCCTAGGTATTGTAGAGCTGCGTGATTGTTTACTATGTCGTTGGTTGCTCCATTGGTTTTACGTCGATGATTATTAGCTTACTTATTCTTGGTTAGGGTGTTTATGGGTCTGATGACCGCATCCCTGGTAAGCGGTGTCTTGATTATGACCTCGTGCCCATTTATAACTAGTTCATAGGGTACTTTGTATACGCTCATTAATGTGCGCTGAATCGGCATTAGATCTATGAGAAACTCTCTATCTCCATAGAGCAGGTGCACGAAAGTATTTAATTGGGAATTGGGATTTTGCTAAGGCTGGTCTCTTGCGTTGGTGTATTATTGTGTCTTGTCTGTGGGAATTGTTTTAATTTGTTGAGTTTTCGTGGTTTTGTGATCCCTGCCATTGCCTATGTTAGGGTTTCCACGGAGTTGCAGGACCCCATGAACCAGGTTGATTACCTGAGACGTTGGGGTGGGTCTAGGGGTTTTGATATACTGAAGTTCTATGTTGATGAGGCTGTTAGTGGTGCCTCGCCTGTCCTTGAGAGGCTTGCGTTTAGGGAATTGGTTAGGGATGTTGAGGGTGGTGTTTTTAATCCTAGGCCCATGGTTTTGCTTGTTTATGAGACCTCTAGGTTGGTTAGGAATTTCCAGGAGTTGTTTAGGCTCCTTGACATCGTTGAGAATAAGCTTGGACTCTTAATAGTGAGTACGAGCGAGAAGGAGTCTGTTTTGCAGAATTTAGATGGTACGTATAGGCAGTTTCTGAGGACCGTGCTTGCCTTCGTGGCTTCCATGGAGAGGGAGTTCATTAGGCAGAGAACTAGGGTTGCCATGGAGAGGCTTAGGAGGGAGGGTAGGCTTGGGTCTAAAGTTGATTCGTTACCCGCCGATGTGATTAATGAAATTGTGAAGTTGTATGGTGAGGGTTTGAGCCAGAGGGCTGTGGCTGAGAGGCTTGGTGTTAGTTTGTACATGGTTAGAAGGGTGCTTGGCAAGTACGGCTTTAGGGGTGCCTATACGTGCCCCAGGTGTCTGCATAGGTTGAGGGTTGTGGATAGATCCTTGGTTCAGGTTGATGGTAGGTACGCCATTAAGCAGGTACTGCATTGCCCGAATTGTGGATATGATGAGGTTAGGATTGATTGAGTTCACAACTCACCCTTTATGTACTCCCTGAACTTCCCAAGGGCGTTGAGTACCCTAGCCACTGTCAACTCATCACCCCACTCGATGTGATAAACCCTCCATTTATCCAGCTCTAACCTATCCCCCTGCCCGAAGTAGCCATGCCACCACTGTAGTGATTCCTCAATAATCTTTGCCAACTGGTTCTTATCGTCCTCCTCCGGGTGTACGTCATCTAAGTCCAGGATTATTATGGCGAACCTCCTCATAATCAACCAAGCTATTGTGCGGTTACCCATTTATTAACATGTCCTCGTAATGCAGTACGCGAAAGCATTTTAATTCTGCATGCATGCCCTGTATTGATGAGTTATACTGCGTGGATAATATCGATAGGTAACGAATTGTTGATAGGCAAAACCGTGAACACGAACGCCGCATGGCTCGCTAGGAAATTTACGCTCCTCGGTTATGACGTGAAGAGGATCATCACAATACCAGACAGCGAGGAGGATGAGGTCGAGGTCTTCAGGGACGCTATAAGGAGGGGCATTAGGGTCGTTGTATCAACAGGAGGCTTGGGACCCACATTTGACGATAAAACCAGCGAATACCTGGCTGAGGCCTTGAATAGGAGGTATGTGCTTAACGATGATGCCCTGAGGATGGTTGTGGAGACATTCAAGTCTAAGGGACTCGAGTTGACTGAGCCTAGGCTTAAGCAGGCGAAGATGCCTGAGGGGGCTAAGCCACTGCCTAACCCTGTCGGTACGGCACCGGGCATATGGGTTGAGGAGGGCAACACAATAATCATTGCGCTACCCGGCGTCCCGGCAGAGATGATGGGTATATTCGAGAATTACGTGGAGCCAAAACTACGTGAGATAGGCCCTAAGCTCCACTTTGTTGAGAGGTCCATAACGGTTAAGGGAGTGCCTGAGGCTGATCTGGCTCCGATAATAGAGAGGGGTATGAAGATGAGCAATAGGATCTACATAAAAAGCCATCCTAAGGGTCACGAGATTAAAGCGCCGTTGGTTGAGATTCATGTATACGTTAGCTCTGAGGATGTGAAATCTGCCGAGGGCGAAGTCAATAGGATAATTAATTATTTAATGAGTTCCGTAAGGGAGAAGGGTGGTGAGGTTTTAAGTGCGTAAGCGCTATTCTTCAATATTAATCACAGGTACTTAATTATTGAGTATTTCAGGCAATCCCCAGAGCTAACCTTGTGTGGGTGCCCTAGCACTAATATCTTCTCAGAATCATCGTACGAAAACACCAAGTCTGGCTGTGAACCGCACAGTAAACCTAACCCCATCAACTCTGGTACCTGGTTTGGCACAACACTGGCAAAGACCTTCTGTATGTAATCCCTCATGGTGCTTGACATGTTTAGGTCGAATAATGTGCTTAGCATGACTTCGTTACCCGTCAACGTAATATCACCAGGTTCAAAACCGTAGGTGCTCACGAAATCGTCACGCATGTTGCCGAACTTGCCTCTAACGTTGTTTATCACGTCCATGGATGCCTTGAATATATCGGCTGGGTTAACATTGACCTCTGTGGAAACCTCGCTGGAGAATCTAATACTTGCCTTTTTGGCGCAGATTACCTGCCCCATATCCTTATCCTCAACAGTCTCAACGCCATTGTATACAGAGAGCATCGAGCCGCTTGCCCTGACGCCAGTTGGTGAGCTTGGGGTTGATTGCATGTAGCATTCAATGCCACCCATTAGGTATGTTGGGTAAAAGTCCTCATTAATATTGAAGAAACCCTTGAAGGCGTTAACTAGGTAATTACCTGGGTTGTAGTTGGGTTCCGTGATTGATGATTGAATTAGAAAAACCCTCTTGTCGCCCTCAACTGTGCCGAGGCTAACCTGTTGTGTCTCAAAGCCTGAAACGCCTCTGTAAATATCGACGTATTTTGAGAAGCTGCTTCTGATTTCATCAGCCATATAACGGGCGGAGCCCGACAGTGCATTCATTATCTCCCTTATTATTTGCTCCTCATTACCAACCTGTTCCACCTAATCGCCGATGTTCAACATGGTGAGCTGTTTAATAAATGTTTCTAAGGAGATCTCAAGGGAATATAAATCGACGGGTTAACCGAACCAAAAGTTAATTTAGGATCGAATTAATCAGTAAATGATTTGTGGATGGAGGGCAAAATACCATTAATTGAGAAGCATAGGGAGGCTTACATCAAGATTCGGATTATCGAGAGCCTCCAGGAGCTTCAGTTAGCTGTAAGACTGCTTAAGGAGGGTTTCAGTAGGAATGCGGCAAGTAAAGTATTCATGGCTTGGAAAGCAATGATCAGCGCACTCGTGGCAGTGAATCTCGAAAAAATGCCTAGGGATGATAAGGAGAGGGAGTGGTACATGAAGACGGGCTTCCTCGCGCCAACCACAGGGTTAAAGGGAATATCGCAGAGGCTCGAGGAGCTTGGTTATAAGGTGCTTGATTTAACGTCGACGGCGCTCGCCCTCCATAGATACTCATACAACGGCCTATACAAGGGCGCCAGTGACTATGCCACGAGAGAGGAGGCTATCAAGGATATCCAACATGTCGCTGAGGAATTACTTAGGTTAGTTAAGGAGTACTTATCGAAGTATTGGGACGATGAGATTGAGGAGAACTACAGGACTGCCGAGAAGCTACTTAATGAATTGAAGTCCTAATCACCGCTTTCTACTTCTGGTCATCCTCCACTCATCCTCCGCACTCATACACTCTACGCCGTATTCGCGGCATAGGGTGAGTACGTCCTTAAGGACTGTACTCCACCAGGACCTGGACGGTGTATTAACGGGACCGAGCCTATTACCCATTACCTTGATCACCAACGGTCTCGGTCTAAACCTATCGATTATCAATTGAGAGCCTGTGTTTCTCGCGAGCCTTATTATTGGTTCGTAATCCTCCCTCTTATCGTTTATGCCGGGTATTATCGGGCCTAGAAATACCCAGGTCTCTATGCCCAGGCTGTTGATACGCCTTAACGCGGATGCCCTAGCCATTGGGTGAGCCGCCATGGGCTCAATCAACCTATAGGTGTCCCTCATCGTAGTTATCGTGAAGCCAACATCAACATCGCTAGAGCACCGACTCAGTAAGTCAATATCCCTAATGATTAATGCGGACTTTGTCTGTATGCTTACGTGGAAGCCCGCGTTGCATAGTATCTCGATTGAGCGCCTCGATAATTTGTATATGGATTCAACGGGTTGGTATGGATCGGTTATTGTTGATAAGCCAACAACGCCAGGCTTGAACCTCCTAACCTCCCTACTCAACACCTGCAAAAGGTTGGCCTTGACGTAAACAACCTCGCCCCACCTCCTGCCAGGCTCTCCTCTCGTGAACTCCATCGCATAGCAATAGGCGCAACCATGCTGGCATCCTAGGTATGGATTTAGGGCATAGTCATACTCGGGCAGGCCTGACCTGGAGAGGGCATTTTTGACCCTGATTTCCCTAATTATTGTATTGCCTATCACGGTTTGAGTAACCATTGGTTTATAATCACCTCATTAGCCAATTCATGAGGTTTGACTGCTTGGTTAGTTGGCGTATGACGTAGGATCTGGAGATCCAGGTCTTGATTGGTATTTTGAGGAACCTCGACACGTAGGTCAAAGCCTCACCTAGATCATTGAATTTCTCGTAAGGGCCATTAAGCATAGCCCTAACATTCTCCCTAACCCACCAAACGCCGATCGGCAGGTTAAAGCCTGGATAAATCTCACGCCAGAGTATCGCCGCAGCTTGCCTACGCATACTTCGCAAGACCTCTAGGACTGCGATCCTAGCTGCGTAATAGCAACCACCTATTGATGGGTATTCATCACGACCCCAGTAACCCTCGTAATCAAGCTCGATGACTACATCACCACCCCACAGGTTCCAGGTTGAGCCCGGCCACCATGCCTCTGCCCATTCATAGAGCCAGGTGTGCGGTGCTAGGATTGCTATGAACGTGTTATCCCTAATGTTCCTAACGTACACCCTGTACTCATTAATTAATGGGTAGTCGCGCACCTCATCGAGTAGTTTATTTGATACTTGGGAATCCACAGCGGTGATAGCCCACCTAGTGGGCACAAGCCTTCTCCTGACGCCCAAGCCAAGGACTCCAACACTCAGTAGCCTGGATATCACGTGAACGTCAACGCCGGATTCATACAACCTCGTCATCGCCTCGGTGGCGTTTAGGTCTGTGTCGCCGTAAACCTTTTCCACAACTCTTGGTGGGGGTGGTAGTGTTGATAGTTTTAGGCTCTTGAGTGGTGATGATGGTCCGAAAGGTGGTGAGTGCTCATCAAGTATATACCTACCACTAACCGGCTTCTCAAACGCCATTTCTGACTCGACAGGGCCTTCTGACAATGCCATAACCTGTATGTCATGAAGAATCCTAGGTGGGTTTTTGGCATCATTAACTTTAACGTTGACTGAACCCCTAATTAGTGATAACCTACTCGATACAAAGTCCTCAAGCTTCATGTTGATCCAGGACTTCGGATCCTCCAAATCTCTCGTGTCTCCATGTATTGGTGGTGTTGCTGGGTATATATTGACCCTTGGGTAGCCTATACGCCCAATGAACACGCTTGGCGGTGATGAGCCATCAACATCACTACGACCACCAACACGCCTCAGCACATACCTAGCCCTTAACTCCGTGAGTACAGGGCAGTAGCTAAGTCCGCATAGGTTGTACTCCCCTCGGCATCTAACACAGAGTGCTGGGTTTATTTTCACTACTAAGTAGGGATTGCCTAGGAAATATATAGGCATTTCGAGTAAAGCACTGCTGAAATCACTCGGGTGGTATTTCCCTGAACAACTGGTTTATGTCAATGTTTTCCCTCCTTAACCTATAATATCTAACTGCATGATACGTAATTAAACCAGCAATGAATAGGGTCGCAAAGAACCCAATTATGTATGCATTTATCTCTGGCGTGAATAGGTAAGCCAGGGGGTTCGCAGCCTCTTGATACGCTATCCATGCGAATAGGACTGTTGTGTAAGTGCCTAGGGCGGCGGTAAGTATTGATCTAATCCTTAGACCAACTATTATTGCCGTTATCGTGATTACCATGAAGTACATTATTATCGTAACTAACGTACTCACATCCATTGTGGCTGTGAGGAGCGGCACAACGCTTAGGTTGTATAGATACATTATCACTATCGTTACTACCAAATCTAGAGCGTGTGCCGCAATTGGTGTGTGGGTTTTTGGGTTTACGTATGCTAGGGCTGACGGTAATACCCTATCGAAGGAGAGGGCCAGTATGTACCTGGCTATCTGTATTATCAATACGGAAACCACGTTTACATACCACACAAAGGAGCCCAGGGCTATCAACCACTGAACCACCGGGTTTCTAATCGCGAGGATTAGTAGGGCCTGTGGATATGGCGGAGGTAGTGTGCTTGGGTATGTAACTGATGGGGCTAATCCGTAGTATATTGCGAAGAGTCCATTTATGTAGTTAATATTGATTGCGGAAAGAATGAGCCACACACTAATTACCAGGAAGACCGCACTTACTGCATATGCCCCATATATGGCAATGGGCATTGCCTTACCCCTCTTCATCTCCCCACCAATTGATAGTACGAAATTTATGAATGGAAACACATAGGCTAGGTACGGTATTAGATATACAGTGTCCATACTAGCTCCATAACTAGGCAGAGAATGAGCGACCTTCACAGCTTGCATAAGTACGTTTGGGGCAACCTTATTTATTGCGATGATAATCTGTGGCGCTAGCACGTAGGTCAATGCCACGGTTAATGCAAACACCACCAGGCCAAACATGGACAGGGCGGATGCCAAGTATTTACCTGCCCTCACCGATAACGCATTTATGATTATAAGTACCGTGAATATCACAGAGCTAATCATGAATACCATCACAGGGTTGCTCATTAAGGTACTGCCAATAACCGTAAGCGCCCTATCATGGTTTGACAACCCAATTGCGTAAAGTGATGGGGCTAGTCCCGCGGTTATCCCTAGGCTTGTTAGTACTGCGTTAAAGAACATTTGATCTATTGTGAACATGAACATTGACGCGAAGCCTATTGAGGGGTTTAGGTTCCTCGTTATGAAGATGTAATCGCTCGCTGTTCTGTAGTAGGTAATGCCAACCCTATTCAACAACACAGTGAGTGGTAGGAATAAGACCGCGGCGATCATCACGGCGATCATCGGGTTTCCTCTTGGGAAGTTGAAAGTGCTGGATAGTAGGAGTATGAAGCCTGTTGGGAAGGCTATGAAGTCTATGTTCATGAGTAGCGCTGTTAATGGTCCAATCTCCCTAACAAGACCGGTTGACTCTCTGAGGAAAATACCTGGCTTATTCACGGGTTTGGCAGGGTCGCATCACTTTTTAACCCTTCCCCCTGCCCAATAATTCGTTAACTACCATCAATAATTCACCGTGTTCCTTCTCATCATCGGCGATCCCCTTGAGTAGTTTCACGATGAGCTTTGACGTGGCGCGGCGTTTAGTATCAACCCTGGTGCTGGTTATTGGTAGGTAACTCCTGAGTAGGAAGCTATATACCTTAGTGGCATTTGACTCAAAGCCCTCAAGCTCATTTAGTTTCTCAACCAAGAAGGCACCAACCTCCTCACCACCAACCTTCACCCTGGAGTTCACGAAGTCCATGATCTCATGAACATGATTAAGAACCTCCTCTATATTATTTTGTATGGAGATTAGGTACTCAGTATCCGTAATACGCCTTGGTGGGCACTCCCTAATGAGTGGCTCAATAAGTGCCAATATATAACTGTGCGTTGCAGATTCAATACCTATTTTCCTCATTATTGAACTGATTATTGCATCATGAACACCCTCAGCAATAACACTATATAACACAGCCAAATCCCTCTCAAGCCTTTTCATCAAGTCCAGTGTCCTAAATAACGTGATCTCATTCTCACCCATCACATTCAAGTATCTCAGTAAAAACTGATATTTTAAATTAATTTAGTTAGAATGAATTCAGAATGCATAAACATACTCGATGAGTACATCCCCTAGGGCTATCCCTGGGAGTTGGGTGTGGGGCTAGGTTAGTTTAGGCCGGTAGTTTGTTTACGGAGTTCGCATTGCCTTTAATCGTCTCGAAATAATTCAATTCTTCAACCACGACATCCCAAGAAAAGCTAAATTAGCACCACCACATTCATCCTCATAAATTATTTTTAATTAATCAATAAATGACAAAGGAGCGATAGACCTCGCGCTTCAGGGTAAGAGGAAGACCAGCTAGAGAGGAGGTCCTATGATTAACGATACCGTAACTCCCACGGATCACGTTAATGCATATAAACCTTATTTCTTATGCATTTAATTATGAATAAATGAGTGCTTTTTATTAATTTAGAATGCATATGCATACTTGATGAGCACGTCCTACATTAGGACGATATGCCCGTTCTGTGGGGTTGGCTGTGGGCTTGTGCTGGAGGTTAGGGATGGTGAGGTTGTTAGGGTATTTGGTGAGAAGGAGCATGTTTTGAGCAAGGGTAGGCTTTGTGGTAAGGGCGCATCGTCAATCAGATCCCTCTACTCAAAAGATAGGATAATATACCCACTCAAGAGAGTTGGTGATAATTTCATAACCATAGGCTACGATGATGCCATTAAGGAGATTACGGAGAAATTGCTCGATATTAGGGATAGGTATGGCGGTAAGTCCATCGCCATATTTGGCGGTTGCCAAAATACTCTAGAGGAGACGTACATAATGGGCAAGCTCGCAAGGTTTCTTGGCTCTAACAATGTGGACTCCTGCGCGAGGGTCTGTCATGAACCATCAGCAATGGCGTTGAGGGAGACAGTTGGCATAGGTGGTTCCGGCGTATCTGTTGAGGAGGTTCCCAGGGCTAAGGTTATAGTCATTGCCGGCGAGTCAATAACCGAGAGCCACCCAGTTCTCGTTGATTACTTCCTCGAGGCAAAGAGGAATGGTGCGAAGATTATCGTTATCGACCCGAGGGTAACACCCACAGTTAGATTACTCGCTGATATGCATTTACAGATTAATCAGGGAACCGACATTTACTTATTCAACGCCGTAGCCAACTACCTAATCCAGAGTGGTAAGTATGATAAGGAGTTCGTCGAGAGTAGGACTAAGGGGTTCGAGGAATATAGGGAGGTTGTTAGGGATTACAGTATTGAAGATGCCGAGAAGATAACGGGTATTCCGAAGGATGAGATAGTAAGGTTCGCCGAATTAATATCAACAAAGCCCACGATATTCTCATGGGGATTGGGATTAAGCGAGGGCGGTGGCGTTAATGCGGTTAGGGCATACCTAGACCTCATGCTTTTAACGGGCAATGTTGGTATTGATGGGGGAGGACCGCTGGTTTTCAGGGGTCAATCAAACGTGCAGGGTAGTGGTGATTTACTAAAGCCAAATAGGTTCCCCAATGGTGACATCAATGAGGAGAATGCGAGGAAGTTGGCTGGTGTGTGGGGTTTCGAACCACCACTCTATAAGGGTTTGACGGTTACAGACACGTTCCTCCGCGATAACGATATCAAGGCCGTCATACTCTTCAACTTCAATGTTACGCACAGCCTGCCGAATAGGGATAGGGTTATTAAGAAACTGAAGGAGTTGGAGCTCCTCGTAGTGGTTGACGCATTCATGAATGAGACCGCGAGGTATGCTCACTACGTACTACCAACCGCCATGTGGGCTGAGGAGGAAGGCTCCGTGGTGTCACTGGATAGGTTGATCAAGTGGAGGTTTAGGGCTGTGAACCCGCCTGGTGATGCTAAACCAACGTTGCAGATACTCAGTGATTTGGGCGCGGGCCTTGGGCTCAAGATACCGACAGACCCAAGGGAAGTCTTTGAGGAGATGAGGAGGGTGGTCCCGTTGTATGGGGGTCTCGATATCAAGGAGGTAATGGACCACTCAGCAAATAGTAGATTCCCTAATAGGGAGCTCGTGCTGTATAAGGATAGGTTCCTAACACCAGACGGCTTCGCCCACTTCAGACCTGTTAGGTACGTGGACAGGGTTAGGAATGGCTTGGTACTAATAACGGGCAGGGTGGTCACGCACTTCAATACAGACACACTAACTGGTAGGCAGTGGTTATCGAAGCTTGAGGAGGTTGTCTACATTAATGAGGAGGATGCGAGGAGGCTTGGTATTAGGGATGGCGACATGGTTAAAGTTGTTAGTGGGTGTGGCGAGGTTATTGTTAGGGCTAGGTTGAGTAGGGATGTTAAGGTTGGTCATGCGTTTATGGTGAATTCGCTATCCATTACAAATAATGTGGTTTGTGATGAGTTGGATGAGGAGAGTAGGATACCGCTTTATAAGTCCACTGTCGTTAACATAACGCCAATTCATCCATAAGACCTACCTCACTAAAGTTAAAACAAACAATCAGTGAATCCTTAATTAAACTAGGATTAGGACTGACTGGACAATATGCGTGTGGTGATTATTGGAGGCGGTGCGGCTGGAATGAGTGCCGCATCTAGAATTAGGAGGTTGAAGGGTGATGCTGAAATCATAGTTATCGAGAGGACAAACATTATTAGCCACGCTCCCTGTGGAATACCCTACTTCCTCGCTGGGTTTTTTGATAACTTCGAATTATTCATGCACTATACACCGGATTACTTCAGTAGTGTTAGGAAAATCAATGTTAGGCTTGGCGAAACAGTCGTTGAAGTTGGTGAGGGTTACGTAATAACTAGTAGCCATAATAAGTTCGATTGGGATTACCTAGTGCTGGCTGTTGGTGCCTCGCCATCGATACCCAATGTGCCCATTGAGGGTGAGCACGTCGTCACAATACACCACCCAGCCGATGCCATAAGAATTAGAGAGCTACTTAATGCCTCCAGGAGGATTGGTATTGTTGGTACAGGTTATATAGCGCTTGAGGTCGCTGAGGCGGCTAGGTTTAGGGGTAAGGATGTGGTGATGATTGGCAGGTCAGGCTACCCACTACGTAAGTCATTGGATGAGGATATGGGTAAGTACGTAATCGATGAGTTAATCAAGCATGGGATAAACCTAAGATTTAATGAGAGATTACTTGAGATAAATAGGGATAGCGATAGGCAGGTAATAATAACTGACTCGGGTAAGTACGAGGTCGACCTCGTAGTTTTAGCCACGGGAATAAGGCCAAACATAGAGCTAGCTAAACAACTCGGACTTAGGATCGGTGAGACAGGCGCTGTGTGGGTTGATGAGCACATGAGAACTAGTCATGAACATGTATACGCTGCCGGCGACATAGCCGAGACTAGGCATGCCATAACGAATAAACCGTACTGGCATCCATTCGGCACAACGGCTAATAAGATGGGCTATGTAGCTGGTAGCAACATTGCTGGGTTCAGCATGAGGTTTCCAGGCGTTGCTGGGACGTCAATGACGAGGTTCATGAACCTATACATAGCAACCACAGGCTTGACGGAGAGGGATGCGAGGAGTTACGGCTTTAAGCCGGCGAGCACGGTAATCAAGTCCAGGATAAGGGCTAGGTACTACCCAGGCGGTGGTGATGTGATCATAAAACTCATAATCGATGAGAACTCACATAGAATACTCGGGGTTCAGGTTATAGGTGATGATGGATCTTACGTACTTGGGAAGGTTAATACAATAGCCGGCTTAATATTGAAGGGCGCCACCGTTGAGGACCTATTCTTCACAGACATGGCTTACCTACCTGCTGTAACCCAGGTTTGGGACCCACTGATCATAGCCGCAAGGCAGTTTCTCAAATCGTGACGTAATTCCCCTAAATTATATACAATTTTATGCTTTTATATTAATTAATATAGAATTTTATATTAATCCATGCTGTTATTTTGAATGCGCAATCATATGGCTATAGCTTTTTGACACAAAGCCACACCGTATTTAAATTATCGTTTTAATTCACCATACTTGATGACAGACCAAATACTGGGTGCACCTACCGTACTTAGGGTAATAACAGCCACTGGTGTACTGGCGCACCTGGCTTTGGCATCAAGCTTTCTGGGCACAATATTGATCGCTGTTGTCGCCGAGTACCTATACATGAGGTCGCATAATCAGTTCTGGCTGAATACTGCTAGGACATTCTCTGTGGTTGCCACGATATTCTTCGGTGTAGGTGCAGCCTTCGGTACGCTTGTTGAGTTCGGTCTCGTCACAATATGGAGTAACTTTATTTCGGTAATTGGCGAGGCCATAGTCCTACCGTTTTTCCTGGAATTATTTGCGTTCCTGATGGAGGTCATAATACTACCGTTATACGTGTTCACCTGGGGTAAGATAAAGAACCAGGCACTGCACTGGGTGATAGGAATTGCAGCAGCCTTCGGTGGCTATTGGAGCGCCTACAACATACTTGCTGTCATGGCCTCATTAAGCATGAGACCACCTGGTCTGGAGGTCATCAATCTCTATCAAGCCACTGGGCAGAACGTGGTTGGTCTAACGGATTACGTAGTTAAGTGGGCGAATCCTGCCGATGCCTGGAACATGTTCTGGTGGGGCGCCAACGTTTTCATATTCCATGGTATATTGGCAGCCGTAATATTTAGTTGGTCTGTTGTGACGGCTATTTACCTGTACCTATACGTACGTGATAGGAAGCCCGAGAGGTTTATGATGCTTAAGGTTCTCGTACCAACCATTGCCGTATTAACGGCAATAGAGGGGTTCGTGCTAGGGCACTTCCAGGGTGAATTAGTTACTGATTTAGATCCGCTTAAGTTGGCGGCTCTTGAGGGCATGTTCTGGAGTGGACTTAGGGTTGACCCACTAACGAGTTTCCTTGCCTATGGCACATTCAACCACGCGTTCTGGGGCTACTATAGCTGGCCAGCGTCTGTGAGACCTCCTGACCTCGTATTTGTATTCTATTGGGTGTTCATGGTAATCTTTGGATTCCTACTTGGCGTGTGGACTGGAGCATTATCGCTCTGGTACTTATTTCCAGGCTTCTTCGGTCGTTTTAATTGGGCCAGGTCGCTGGCAAACTTCTTCGAGAGGAGTGGCGCCTACCTAATACCGTTCTTCGCAGCCTTCGCGGCAATAGGAGGTTCGGTATCCGCAGAGAGTGGTAGATACCCATTCATATTGGTTCAAGCTGATCCAAACCCAAGCGGTGGACCACCAATAATCACCGGTGTCCCTGTTGGCTACGGTGGATTGCTGAATCCAACGATATCAATGCCTCTATGGCTTGCCGCCCTAGTGATTATAGTGGAGGTTGCAATGCCGGCGCTGGCTGTATTCATGGTTTACCTATATACAACAAGAAAGCCGAAGATTGAAACTAAGGTGGTTGAGTATTGAGGTGGTGGGTATGGTCTCGGCGATAGACGTGGCCGTAGGCTTAATCGCATGGGCCTTTGCGGTTCACCTGCCGTTAGTTTATACCGTACTTGGTTTAGGCTGGTTGTTGCCGACGCTTGAGTATATTGGTTATAAACGCAATAGGCAGGTCTATGTTGACCTAGCCCACAACATGGCTAGCTACTTAATTACTGTCTATGCAATAGGTGGCTTGTTCGGTACCATAATAACCGTCTTCCTGGCTGGGTTACTGCCCATATTCACGAACATAGCCGGGGCGTTATTGTGGCCAGTGTGGGGTGTTGCGATTGTGTTTGGAGTCGCCATAGCGCTACCCTTCATAGGCTTTTACTACAGGGGTTTTGGTAGGTTATCGCCTATGAGACATGTGCTGGTTGGTTATGGTATGGCCATAGCCCTAACCGTAATACCTGCAATGTTTAGGCTCGTCTTCGCCTTCATAAACTATCCGGCCGGTGTTGAGGTGTTCAAGAGTAGTACCTCGATTGTTGACTTCACCCTAGGTATTAACTGGGGCGAGGTCTTTGATAACCCAACGTACGCGCCCCTGTTCCTGGCCACGTTGTTTGGCGCCATAGCGATGACAGGCATATTGATATCATCGATATTCGGCTGGAGATATTCAGTGGATAGGAGTGACTATAGATTAACTGGTTATAGGGTTGGCAACATGGTTGGTTTAGTATTTGGTGCACTCTATGCCATATTTGCCGGTCTCTATGTGTATGAGGTTTACAACTATTCACCAACGGTTGCCTGGTCAATACTTGGTAAACCGCCTGCATATCTACCCTCAGCACTTTACTCGGTCTATGAACCAACAATAAACCTGAGCGGCATATTCTACGCAGACGTGGCGCTAGGATTGATATTACTCGTGTTGATACTGGCCTCCTTTAAGTACGTAAATAGGGCTGTTTCAGCACTAAAGCTGATTCTCGTGCTAGCCCTAATGGACAGTGCCGAGGTCATGAATGGGCTTGCCCACCTACCGTATGCAATAGTTCCTCCACTAAATGCCGTCCCTGTGCTCGTTAAGGCGTATGGTCTACAGTTCACATTGCAGGTTGCTGACACGCTCAAGGTTTCCACATTATTGACACCGCAATTGAACGCCCTGTTGCAGCTTGTGGAGGTGCAGCCGGGCTTATTATATGGCTCACTCGTGGTCTTTGCATTCTTTAATGCACTCCTGCTTTACGTAATATACGCAGCCCTATCCTGGAAGTGGTCCCCATTAAAGTCCTGATGCCCCTTACGTACCTAGGATCACGTTTAAAACCCTACCC
This sequence comes from Vulcanisaeta sp. EB80, assembly GCF_002078205.2. NCBI lineage: Archaea > Thermoproteati > Thermoproteota > Thermoprotei > Thermoproteales > Thermoproteaceae > Vulcanisaeta > Vulcanisaeta sp. EB80. Next base: position 13,676 of record NZ_LCWN02000019.1, on the reverse strand, counting down.
ATCATTTCCCTGATCAACCTCCTCATAGTTCCTGATATTAGGATTGACACTGCCGTGTACACCAGGAGGACGGCTATTGAGACCTCAACAACCTGCACCAGCGATATGTAGATACTTGGCATAAGCTTAATGACCCAGTAATGCCGTACCACCAGTAATAGGGCTAGGGAAACAACGAGTGGTGCCAGGTAATCCCTTAATAAATTACTGCCGCCAAAGATAGTTCTAAGGTGACCAAGCCTATTCAATCTAAATAATAACGCGGTTACATTCGCAAGCAGCGAGGATACTAGAGCGCCTAGGATGGCATAGTACGCAAAGCCTAAGTACTTGAATAGGAGTATTAGGGGCACCATTGTTGTTAGGTAGACCACCGTGAAGGCAAGCTCGGCTAAGTGGGCATAAAGCACCAAGCTGCCCAGATAAACCCCAGGCCTTATGCTTTCGCTGATGATATCTTTCTTATCTATGCCCTGCATCACATTACTAATGAATTGATTAACATTCCCCAAAACACCACTAATGACCATGAGCAATACGGGAAGGATAAGTAAGCTGAACTCACCCTCCATGCCGGGTCTAACAAGGTTTAGGTAGATTGTGGGGAATAGGGCTAGGGCTAACATGACGTAGGTGGATATGAAGAGGATGATTAGTAAGTCCCTGTAAACAATGCCAAATCTCTCCCTCTCAAGTAGTTCCCCATACGTTATGCTCACTAGAGTATTGCCGTAACCAAGGGGCTTACTGAGTATGAATAGTACATACCAAACACCCAATTGGGCATAACCAAGAAGACCTATGAATATGGCATCAAGGGCTCTGAAGGAGTTTATGGCATAACCCATGAGTGGTACCCAAGATGCGCTAACCACCTCCCTGAAGTATCTGCGTAGATTATGAACGCCCAGGTTAAATCTTAAGGTATAGATAAACGCGTAGAGTGTTGGTATGAAGACTATAACAAACGTTGACCATAGTACAGCATCAACAGACCATTTAAACAGCATAATCACTGGGATTACTACGAACTTCGTAATTGACTGTATTATCGATGAAATAACGAACCTACCCCTATCCTTAACCATTAGTACGGAATTCGTAACCGACTGAAGATAGTAGGTGACCTCAGACAACAGAGCCACCACGAGCACTAGAAATGCGTATTGTCCCATCTTAATCCAAACACCTAGGAGGTAGGCTGTGGTGAGTATCATCGTTACCAGGTAAAATATTGAGGATACACCCAACACGGACCTTATATTTACACCACCATCCCTGGCAACGAGCCTTGGATATGCGAAATTGAGGATTGCCGTTGGTAATAGCGAGAAGGCAATGGATGCATTTAAGAGCGATAATAAGCCCAAACCCACAGTGGGTATTTTCCTGGTTATCGCAATATTATACGTGAAACTACTCAAAAGTGTCAATAACGACGAAACCACAGCCATAAGCCTTACATGCCTCATCGAATTCAACAGAGATTGAGAATTCTGCATTTAAAATATTCCTCACATCATTACAGCACCTCACCATTGGTTGAGGGATTACCCTGTAATTCAATAATAACCTTATAATGGTGCGGTTGTAGGTCTTGTTAAATGGGTCTTTGGTTGATTTACGGGTCCCTGGGACTTGACCACCTAATACACGGTATACTGCCTAGTGGTGATTTTCTATTCTCCACAATATGCAATAATCCCAATAACAGTACGGGGATAAACATAAACCTAAACCCTAGCATCAGCGTTAGGGTGGCGGTCCTGTGGAGTAGAATACTAAATCTTAGTGATGATGATTCAAGGCTGCTACTTGATTCATTGCTTAGCTCTAACACACTCCTTGACGCCATAAATTACATACTGGAGACTTACGTGGATTACAATGCAGCGAAACTTTATTACTACATGAGGATCATGAGCACACTAAACATATGGAGCCCGATAAACAGGGGTTGTGTATCAATACCACTTATTGAGCCCATAAAGTCCATGGTCTCATCAGTAATACTAGCACACATGGCTAGTACAAACACCAGGGGTTCTGTCGTAATAACCACGGACTACATCGATGAGATGAAGGACGCACTACAGGAGGTTAGGGGTTTTGGCAACATATACGTGGTCACGAATAGGCTACCACGCGATCTCGGCATATTTGATGATTTAATAATAACCACAACCCACATACCCCAGGAGGTCTTCGGTAAATTAATAAGGGTTAGCAATGGATCCAGTGCTGACGTCATAATGACTAAGCTTGGCGCAGGTACAGTCAACAACAACTTTATAGAGACAAGGTCGCAGTTGGGTGATGTTGAGTTGGAGATTTTGAAGACCGTGAATGAGCTCGGGTTCACAACAATGAGTTCTTTAATAGACATGGTCTCCCAATCAATGGGTGTCACTAGGAATGATGTCATTAAGGCACTAATGAGGATCTCGAGCATGAACCTAGTTAAGGTTAGGTACCTAGCCGATGGCAGGGCGGTGATCACGCCAACACTGGCTGGGCTAAGGTTATTGATTCCTAGATAGTCTTTATTATAATAAATATAACTTATTTACTTAATTATTTATGATAGGCATCATCATAAACTTTATTTCACGTTCTTTGGTTTGTATTTGGTTCCCCGTGGGTGTGGGTTTGTGGGGCCGCTTGGGTGGGCGCGCCTACGGCGTGGTTCCTCTTCACGTCCGATCCTTTATGCCTATATTTTGTCATTCCGTAAAGTCTCATGAATTCTTCATAGCTTATTTTACCGTCATAAAATGCCAAGATCAACTCGGCCCTTAGGCGGCGGAGTGGATGGTGCATGTACTTGGCAACACGCCTAAGTAGCCTAACGGCATTTTTACCACGGAACACTAAGGCATCGGCTGTTTTGCGTAGCTCAATGCGGCCAATAATGCCGAACCTCTCGGCAATTATTTTTCTCAACACATTAAGCACCATCCTCTTTGGACAATCCTTACAAGCCGCAACCTCCACAAAAACACGCCCATAGATATATAACACCATCCCATCGCCATCGATTTCGCCGGCCATGAACATGGCTAGCTCCTCATCACTGAGACTGTTGAGTATTCGCTCGAGCTCATTGGCATTTAGCTTGACTGGCCAAGGCCACTCATTAATGCCTAGGTATATGAAGTATGATAAATTGATTGACTTAGATACGTATTTTGCCGCCGGTGCCGCTTTTTCCCACTTAATGATAAAGCTTGGCGCCTTGACCGTGTTTAACAGTGTTGAGAAGAATACGGCATCAACAGCATTCGTAGTATCTAGCTCTAACCCGACTCTCCTATTGTATTCCTCAACCGCTAAATCACTAGCCTTTAGCCCAAACCAGTACGGGTTCCTTAGGTCGCTCAGTAGCTCCAGACCATTTAGCCAAATGCACGGCTCCATGCCATATTTCCTAAACGCCTCGGTATCAACACCAACAAAGCGCCACAACCCTTCGCACATCTTAGTCTCGTTCCAACCTAACCTCCTCAGCAAATCCTCGATCTTCTTGACGACTTCGTACCTCGCTGCCCTGTCCTCCCAGTCAATGTTACACCTAACGAACCACGTATTAAGAGCTCCAGCGTTTATATGTAACGCATCCCTAACCCATCTCTTCGATACATTGAAATCCCTAAGCATCCTTAGCAACCCACACCTAAACTCATAATCACTCGCCAACCATAACTCATGAACCACATCCTTTACCTTATCCACAGTCTCTTTACCAACTGCATAGCCGTTGTGGCAGTTTGCCTTTATTAACTCCTCGATGAGTTTCATGATGCATTGTTTGTCGTTGTTTTCTAGACACTTCATTGCTTGTCTTATTAACTCCGTGCATGTTTCTATCCTCCCCGCCTGGGTGGGTTGGGGCTGGGAGGTTTCGTTGCTTGTATCTGAGACTTCCTTGCTAGTCATTGGGCCTTTGCCGACTCTCGGCGGCCCATTGATTTTGAACCCACCCTCAGCCGAGGCAGTAAGGCACCTAATTCGGTGCATTGTCAAAACACCTATGCTTGCTCAACTCATCCACAAGCATTTTGGCTACTTCACTACATAGTTTTGATTCCATGCACTTACTGTAAACGAAACTCCATAGTTGGCAATCAACTCCTCGATATGTCATGAGCCATGCTATTACGTAGTCTCCCCAACCCACACCCAATACTTATTTTATCAATAGGTTTATAAGGTACCACGAACGTGGTTAATGACAAGTTGAACCGTAAACGAGACTTCACAGGAACGAAGAGCACCAATATGCACACCATACCGGCTAAAAGCAACCACAACACAGACAAAAACCAAATACAAAGACGCATAAAGCCAGAAACAACGAAAACTACCGAGGGTCGTGCTAATATAGGCTACACAGAACGTGGGCTTATGAAAATAACAGTAGCAAAACCAGCAAAAACTTATTAAGAAAACTTAAAATCTCATCACAATCAATACGTATACAATGCCTAGGTGGTACTGGCCAATAGATGTTAAGGACGTGCCTAAAATAGTTGTTGAACCGCCTGGCCCGAAGGCTCAGGAAATAGTCAAGGCAGATGAATCCCTAGTAATGCAATCCTTTGGTCGGTGGTACCCATTGGTTATTCGGCGGGGTTATGGGCCTGTTGTTGAGGATGTTGATGGTAATCTGTATATAGACTTCAATTCAGGCATTGCTGTGATGAATGTTGGCCATAGTCACCCACGTGTTGTCGAGGCTATTAAACGGCAGGCTGAGTTATTCACTCACTACAGCATGACCGACTTTTACTATGAGTTATTGATTAGGCATGCGTCAATGCTTAGGGATATCGTGCCCATAGGTGGCGATAAGAGGGTCTTTTACACGAACTCTGGTACTGAGTCGATAGAGGGCGCGTTGAAGATAGCCAGGGGGCACTTCAGGAATCAGAGACCGTATGTAATGGCATTCCTGGGTGCATTTCACGGTAGGACGTACGGCTCAATGGCCTTAACCGCCAGTAAGCCAATACAGAGGTTTGGTTTCAACCCAATGCTGCCTAACGTGATTCATGTACCGTACCCATACCCATACAGGTGCCCGTTTGGTAGGGGCTTGAGCGAGGAGGAGTGCGGTGAGGCCGTCCTTGGTTATATCGAGGATTGGGTATTCGGTAAAATGGTTGACCCAAGTGAGGTTTCGGCGATATTCTTCGAACCAATACAGGGCGAGGGTGGTTACGTAGTTCCACCAAGAAACTTCTTCCCAGGGCTGCGTAAGTTGGCTGATAGGTACGGTATATTGCTTGTGGATGACGAGGTCCAGGCCGGTTTTGGTAGGACTGGTAGGTGGTTCGCAATTGAGCACTGGGGTGTGGAGCCGGACATAATAGCAATGGCTAAGGCAATAGCCGCAGGCTTGCCTCTAGGTGCAATTGTTGGTAGGGCAAGCGTTATGGACCTGCCAAGGGGGTCCCACGCAAACACCTTTGGTGGTAACCCGGTAGCGCTTGCCGCGGGTGTTGAGGTAATAAACATAATAGCTGAGGAGGACCTATTGACAAACGCCCAGAGGGTTGGTGAGTACATTAAGCGTAGGTTCATTGAGGAGATGGATAAGGTAGAATTGATAGGTGATGTAAGGGGTCTCGGACTCATGATAGGTGTTGAGTTAGTTAAGGATAAGAAGACCAAGGAGTATGCGGTGAAGGAGTTAGAGCGGGTGCTTTATGAGTCATTCAGAAGGGGCGTTGCGGTAATTGGGGCTGGTAAGTCTACGATAAGAATAGCACCGCCATTGAACATACCGATGGAGCTTGCGGAGAAGGCTGTGGACATAATAATAGACGTTATTAAGAGGGTTGATAGGGAACGTAAATAAGCACTAATTAGTGAGTACGTTCTTTAAAACACCTACCTCCTCCTCAATAATAATTACACACTTCACAGGGACAGCCGCCAGGATGAGTGGAGATAGGGATAAACCAAGACCATATGCCGCAATGATGAACGCCTCCTTCTCGATGGTCTTCCTGAACCCCTCACCGCAGTAGCCCGCCGCTAGTTGCCTAGGGCTCACGGTTCCACGGGTCTCGGGAGCCCAGGGTCACTGGCAAGAATAGTAGGGTTGGGTTGAAAACTAACGTCTTAGGTATCAACGGAAATAAGTGTTGCAAATGATTATGAAAACCGAAACATCTCCACGAGCCCTCGAAGACCTCAAGCCTAGGCGCGAGGTTTGGGGACACGAGTGAGTCAATCCCTGGTTTCCGATAAATGAGTAGTGGTATTAGTAACAGGGCTAGGGTTTGTAGGCTATCCCCATTATTATGATTGAAATGAGAAGGAACCACCTGATTTTAACGCCGAGACCCACGCCTCAGTGGTTATTGTCTTTTAAGGTCCTTCGGTTGAGATAGAAAGCTCCTAAGCTCATCCACGCCAAACCTGTAGCCAAAGCTATTTATTATCGAGACCAGGTAGTCCCAATCCACATAGCCCTCATCGATGTACCTCCTAAGCAACGCATCATTGCTAAGCACGGGGTCGAACTGACTGGCCAGTGCTAGGGCTATCTCCAACCTAAGGCCCCTCTGCACAACCTCGTTGAGTAAGTTGTTTACCGAGGCCGGCGTGTAGTGAGTGTAGAGGTCAGTTAGTACTTTCTCGCAGAACTGCCTAAGCGGTTTGGCACACTTACTGCTCCACCGCCTAATGGTCTTGCGATCAACGGGTGGTTTAACCTCGACCTTTACCTTACGCTGCCTCAACTTAGCAACGATCCTCTCCAGGTTGTTATCGATTTTATCCAGCTTGCTTAGATCCCTATCACTCATTGCTTCACCTCACTCTCCACCCTGACGCCCCTTCCCTCGAGCCATGCCTTGAAGGCTTCTGCGTACTCCTCGCCGATTTTATCCCTAATCAGGGCTATCCAGTCCTCGGGCTTTATCTTGTTCACGACCTCGTCGCTCTCGAACAAGACCCTGGCTAGAATAGCCTTCTCGATTATTGAGAACGACTTGACCTCCTCAATCAACGCCCTCAACCTCGGGTTACCAGCCGGAACAAGCCTATCAAGCCTAGGACCGAGAGATTGACTCTGTGCATTAGTCAATTGAGGATTATTAGCCTGCTGGCCCTGCTGTTGATTACTACCACTACCGAACCCAAGGCTCCTCAGCTTCGATATTGCGTCACCCATCGACTTAATGAGTAATGGGTTTAAAAGGGACTAGAACCCAAGGAGAGCCTTCACTTGCTTGGCTAGTTCGTTAGTCATCCTATTGAACTCCTTAACGAACTTTTCCAACGAGCCCTTGGGCTCGTAGAGTATGAAGGGCTTTAGTGTTGATGTTAGGTATTGCACGATTGAGCTTGTTGGTAGTATGAAAACCTCACCGTTGTGTGCGAATGCCCTAGCCTTAGCCTCAACGGCATCCAAGCTAGGTAGCCATTTGTTTAAAACCACGTTGACTATTGGGTTTAGTTTCAGTTGGACGTTCAACGGCCTGACTATGCTGTTGTCAAGCTCGGCTAGTACGATATCGGCGTAGTTGGCGTAGTCCATGACCAAGTTAATGATATTGGTATTAATTAACGCAGGTAGCACAACCACATCATCAATACTCGCAGGCAAGTCGATAAGGACTATCTGCGCGTTTGCGGTTCTGGAGGCAGTGATTATTAGGTTCCTAAGGGCGTTAAATGCCTGGTTTGCACTTATCGAAGAACCCCAGAGATTCCAGGACTTAATCGTGCCCGGTGGTACTACGAACACGCTTGGCACAACGTTGCTCCTAACGAGGACTTGATTCACGTCCTTGATCAAGCCAAGCATGTAATCTAGTGCGCCAGGCCTATCTGGATTAATCCCCAAAAGCCTGGAACTTGTTTGCGTCGAGTCTATGCCGAAGTCTATGAGGACCACGTTGGTCTTGAGGGTCATCGACAACGCAATGGCTTGGTTGGCGGCTATCGTGGACTTCCCAGTCCCACCCTTCCTACCGCTGAAGTGGGCAATCGCAACTACCCTGGGAACCAGCATCACCAATCACCCATCCTCCTTAAAAGGCCCCTTCTCGGGACCGAGAGCCTCATTATCTAAGTTGGACACCTCACTTGGCAACTCAAGCTTGGGTCGGTTTAAGGATTCAATGGCCTCTAGGCTTGGCTTCACAGCTAACACGGCCTCTGGGTCCCTGTAGAATGCGTAGAGTAGGGTAGCCAACTGCTCGGGTGTTGGGTTGAGCTCTAATGCTTTAGACAGGAAGTCGACCCTGTAGCGGAGTTGCCTATCGATAACGTCCTTCCCGTGATCCCTAACCAATGCATCCAGGTGCCTATCGGCGTTTATGATAGCCTTAGCGCGCCTCCTATGCACAACCCTAACAATGCCGCTCTCATCCTTAACATTCTCCTTGGCCAAACCAACCTCGACAATAACCGCCTCCTCCAGGAACCTCTCGGCCTCCCTGAACCCCTTAACCTTGAGCCTTGTTACTGCGTCCTCGTAGTCGTACGCATGGAATGTGGTTATTGTGCCATGACCAAGGGTCATTGCCTCAAGCAAAGCCCTAAACTCCTCATCACCCCTAGCCTCATTTACTAGGATTATGTCTGCGCCAGACCTCAACGCATGGTTGATTAACCTAACCTTATCAATCAACTCAATGCCCCTAGCAAACGCCCTCCTCTCAAGCATTGGCAGGACAACCCTGTGGTAGGGCAGGAATAACTCAACAACGTCCATCACCAGGGCAATCACCCTATCAACAAGCAAGAACGCAATGGCGTTCTGTAGTGTTGTTTTGCCAGCACCCATTGGTCCGACAAAGAGTATAGGGACCTTGTAGTCAGCCAGCAGCCACAGTAGTGCTGCCTGGTCTATGCTGATCACGTTGTTCCTAATGAGCTCAGTGATCAGCCTAGGACTCCTGGGCAAGACCCTAATGCTAACCCAAGGCGTTGGCCTACCAACGGGGTCCGAGGTTACGGCAATCCTAATGCGGTACTCCGGATCCACTAGGTCGGGCATTGGGTTGTGAGTGGTGATCGGTGTCTTCATCCTAATCGAGAACCTCCTGAAGAGGTAGCCTACTGGGTCGAAGTCGTTGGGCGTTACCTTCTTGACTACCTTCTTGAGACCTCTCCTAGCGATTAGCTCGTAGGGTTCCCAACCGATGATTGCCCTAATTAAACCAAGCTCCTCATGGTTCACATGAGCAACCAAGCCATCATCGAGTTTGCGTAAATAGATGTCCGTTATATCGGGCATTAGGAAGAGCGGTGTAAAGGCTCCATACCCATTCAACCACCTCTCAAAGACCTTCTTCGCTAAATCAATGTTTTCACTACTTGACTTAACATTGATTAGACCCAATGCCTTCTTGATTGCGGTCTCGAGCTTCTCCCCAGAGCCTATCCTATCGGCTATGTAATCCAGGGGCAATGCTATTAACCAGTCGGGGACGTCATCAATGACGTATGCCGTATACTCGGGCGTTTGGTAGGTTGGGTCAACGACTTGGTGAACCTCGATACTCGTCTTCAACCCGAAGTTCTCCTTGCCCTCGACCGTGTAGAACTTAACCAATCCTTGGCTAATGACTCTTGGCCTGGAAACATGCATCGATTAAGCACTAATTAATTTTTAAAGGCAAAATCAATGGAGGCCATCATCAGCTATTGTGTACTCGACCTCGGTGCCGGGCGCTAGCCCTGGAACGTCCAAAGCCCTCATGACACCCTCGGGCTTAGCCTTGCTTGGCCTTAGCATGAGCCACCTTGAATTAACTGTGTGGGCTAAAACATTGCCGCCGACTGGTAGCTTGATCTCGACGTAGCCGCTCGGCATGGTCATTACCTGGTTCGTGTAGATTGCCAGTACTCCGAACTTTATTGTTAATCGCCTGATCCAGTCGAGGATGTAGTGGAGCCTCTGCTGCCTCTCGGCAAGTTTCTCCCTACCCCTAAACTGTGCCCTATATAGGGCTGTTACACTATCGATAATGACAACACCAACGCCACCGTTGACTACCAGGTCGGCAAGCCTTATTTTCACGAAGTCCTCGAGCTCCTCAACAGTGGCTGGGTTGTAGACAACCAAGTCCCTCTCAAGGAATTCATCGTAGTTAATACCAAATCTATTGCACATATTCTCAATGAGCTTGCCATTCAAATACGCATCGAGAGTCTTCTCGGTATCGATGTAGACAATGCCAACACCGTACTGTGCAACCGATGCAACGGCTATTTGCAAAGACATTATTGTCTTACCGGCGCCAAACTCACCCGCGAACTCATACGAACTACCAAACCTCAAGCCACCAACCAACTTATCGAACTCCTCAACCCCCGTCCTCACAACCCTCTGCCTACTCAATGAATCAACCCTCTCCCTAGCCGACATAGGCCTTGGTTCGTCTTCTAGCAACTCCCTGGCAGCCATTATCACCTTCCTTGCGGTGTCTAGCTCGGAGAGGTTGAGTAGCTCCATCAACTCCTCGGCATTAAACAGCAACAGGTGCTTCAGGCTTGTTACACCAACAGCCCTAAGCCTCTCAATCATTTGGGAGCTAACACCATAGCTCCTCAAGGAATCAAGGTCATCAATTGATTGAGGCTTTTCCTCGGTCTTCATCTTCCTCGGCACTATAACCACCCCATTAAGGCTATTATGGGTGCCATGAATATTGGGATTAGACTCACTCCCAAGCCTATCGAGTGCATAGCCTTGCCGACAATTACCGAGGTTGATGCTCCCAAGGCGATGAGCATTGTGAATAGGGCGTTTGTGTTAGCCAAACCGCTGATTATTGATGCCGCACTACTTATTCCCGAGGCACTAGATACTGCACTTGATGCGAGTGCCGGTGCGTGGAGGGCTAGGAGCATTGCCACTAATGCCAGCATTAGTGCGTAGCTGACGGCAATGAATGGGCCGTAGAGGAAACCACTCCTAACAACCTGCCCAATGAAGTTCATGAAGCTATCAACAACCATGTTCACACGCTCAACAACATCCCTAGAACCCCTACTGTACGCATAATCCCAAAGCTGGACCAACTCCCTCTCGACCAGTGTCCTAGGCACAGGCGGCTTGGGGTCGTGAACCAGGAGCAACTCACCGAAGGACTTACTCACCCTACCATACATTCCTGTATAATCCCTAACGAACCTAATGAACTGGGGCATGTATAGTGCTGCGAAGCCTATGCCGAAGGTTATTATCGAGACTGCGGCAGTCATCAGGCCGGGCAGCCTAAGCAGTAACGAAGAAGCCACCAAGCCTATGCCCAACCCAGCCAAGCCGCTAATCATTGGTTTGGCGTAGTCGTATTTCACCAACTCCACTTGGTAGTAGTGAATCAGCGGTATGTAGAGTAGGTTGATTAACCCTACAATTGGCGGTGCTCCCAAAATGGTTAGGAAAGCCAACACGCCAGTCATTATCGAGAGGACAATGACGGCCGTTAAGCTCGCATTAACCCACTGGAGCCTACTACTCAACACATTGTTTAGTTTATTCAAGATAGCCATGAAGGCTACGTCAGGGTCAGTGCCCGATGCAACAAAGCTATGCGCATAGGCAAGCAACTCACGCCTATAACCACCCCTCCTCAACAACCATGGAGTGGTGACCACGTTTAGGAGCATGGATATCTTAAACCAGGACCTAGAGAGCCTAGAGGCCTCGCTTACTGCCAGGTCCGTGCCATCATCCGGTGCCTTGATTACGAATATTAAGTCGGCGATGTACTCCTTGATTGATGTCATCGGTTAATGGTGGGGTGGTTTTAAAGGGGCTATTTCCCGAGCATGGGCTTTATCTTCCTGTGGTATATGTCTATTAACTCCCTCAGGGCGTTGTAGGCCGTGTTCAGCTCCTCGGTCATCGTGTCCATCCTCTCTATCAAGTACTTCAATTCCTCCGCGAACTCCTCCATGCACTTCACCTTAGCCTCCACGTCCTTGATCCTCCTGCACTCCTTCGACGTTTGCTCAAGCCGTTCCAGCCTTGTTTCGAATAATTGGAGGTCGTTAAAGAAGCTCGTTATGTTCCTTTCCGCATCACTACTTAATTCATTTATCTCAACCACCAACTTAATCACATCATCAGGCAAGGCCATACACACTACCATAGCCAGCCCAGCATTTAAAACCATCAATGATTTAGGATTGCCGCAATAGCTCGATTATGTACCTCCTCGTCCTCGCCAGTTTCAGGCTCAGCTCCCTGACATCGCCGTCGCAGGTCAGCCTAGCCTTGATTTCCATGGGCTCGCTTGAGTAGACGACATACGTGACCCTATGCCTAGGGTTCAACCTATCGCTTGAGTCAACAACCCTGACCGACTTAACAACCCTAACCTTACCCTTCAACTCGCTGGGTATCTCCAGGTAGTAGTCCGTGCACTCTATGTTCACTACAGAGACATAGACATCGCTGTCCAATTTCCTGTAGTTTCGGTAGAGGATTACTGCTGCAATGTGGGTGCAAATCTCGCTTTTTCTGCGGAGACCCCAACTGCTCTCGAAGCATGAGCAATAATACCTACCGTCCTTGAAACGCACCACATAGGTTGGGTACCTATCACCAGGCTCCGGCAATCCCCTAACAACCCATACGTTCTCGTTGAACTCCCTAACCGTGCCTTTCATGAATCGAATAAGAGCCCTCCTAACCCAAGACCTGCTTTTGTTTGGGAACTCCTCCCTAAGCCTCTCGATGGCTAGATCAATGAGCTCCCTACTCATTGCCTCACTCAATGAAACATTGTTTGAATTAAAAGGTTGGATGAAGTTCGGGTGAGGACGGGGAAAGAGGAAAGGTGGTTTTGATTTTTGGTTTTGATTAAACGTGCTGGTTTACGATATTGGTGCCGTGTATGCACCGCTTGTTGTTACCACCTCGACCTGCGTTGGTGAGCCGCTTAGGCTACTGCAGGTTATTGATAATGTGTCCCCTGGGTTTAGGGTTATCGATAATCCACTGACCGGCAGTGAGGTTATTCCACTGTATGAATTGCCGTTTAGGTATGCGGTGCAGCTGGATGCGCTTGAGCCACTGGGCACCAGGTTTATCGCCTCAACCGTAATGGCACTAACACCCATAGCCTTTATGTTCACGACAAGCACCCCACCCAACTCCTCAGCGGTGACTGTCAAGGTGTTGCTTGCTCCTAGTGATGGCATTGCTCCGTGGAAGACGTAGAAGATTAGGAACAACCCGAGTGCTATACCAACAACAGCCACTATGGCCCACAGAATATTGAACTCACCACTCCTCGCCAAACTCCTTTTGGCGTTGGTTTGCTTAGCCTTTATTGACTTTATCCTCCCAACAAACCTTGTTAGTGGTTTGCCTGTCATCGGGAGGAAATTAGGTGGTTTTTAAGGGGTTGGTTTGTCTTGATTGGTTATGGTGTTGTGCTTAGGGCGTGCTTGATTAGGAGGCTGAAGACGCTTGCTGTTTCTCTGAGCATTGCCTCGAGTATCTCTAGGGCGTATGTGCCGGCGTTCTGTGTGAGGGTTGCGTTCCCGCTGGCAAGTCCCATGATAAATAGCACTATGTATATCCCGAGGAATATGAATAACGCCCCAAGGATCGGCCTCTTTGCGTGGGTGATGGCCTCCGAAAGGGCGGTCGATCGACCAAACGATGTCGGGTGGATTAGGTACTCTATGATGTAGGC
>NZ_LCWN02000142.1:0-2071 GCF_002078205.2 Vulcanisaeta sp. EB80 | reverse complement strand
ACCCGCCCTAATAAACTCCCTCTTCACGAACTTCGGTAGGGCCGGTGATGATGCTGTTACGTTGTACATGCTTGAGTTCAGGGTTCCTAGGAATAACGTTGATCTCTCCGTGAGTTTTCACAAGGAGATTAGGAGGTGCTTCTATAGGGTTGGGCATTCGTGGGTTGGTTATGACGTTTGTTTTGATGTTGATAGGTGGAGGGGTGTTTTTGCTGGGTATGTTGATGCCTACGTTAGGGTCTACCCGATCAGTGTTGGTGCCAATGATGCATTGCGTATTATTGATGAGGTCATTGCCAAGTTGAAGGGTAAGATCAGGTTCCTTGAGGAGGATCTTAAGTACGAGTTGAGAGGGTATCGGAAAAATAGGTTGGTCCGCCTATTAAGTGAGCTTAATGCGGTTTTAAGGGGTTGGGAGTCGTTTAGGGAGCGTTTGGTGGTTAGGCATGGAGGTAAGGGTATTAAGGAGTTGTGACTTAATCGTTAGGGAATACCGCGTTGATGAGCATTGGCCTAGCTCTCCATCCCTCTTTGCTGACCTATCGATGGCTGATTATGTGGAGTTGGTTGTCGAGGTTGGTGGTCGCGCTCGTTATCATTACCCGTATAGGGTTGTCATGACGAATTACGGCGAGTTGCTGCTGGTTAGGACTGATAGTTATGGTGATGGTAGGATTAGGAGGCACAAGGCTTCGGTTTGCCCGTTCGCTAGGTGCCGCTATTTGCTTGGTCCTTTGGCGAACGTGAGGTTCGTGGTCAGGGTTTTTGGGGTTAGGAATCCTGATCCCCTGATTAGGATTTCTTAAATCATTGAGCCAAGCCTCATGCGCACCTTAATTTGTGTATTTTTATTTCGGTGTAGGTGTTTTCCCTGGCCATTATTAGTGATACCCTATCTATCATTATTGCCCTGCCCGAGACTTCATTGTTTATATCCAGCTCTTGGATTACCTGGATTAGGTATTGTGGGTCCACCTTGCTCCTTACGTAGGCTATCGTGATGTGCGGTTTGAAGTCTCCAATGTACCTATCGCCAATCCTCACCCCTGAGCTGCTTAGTGCGTTTAGTATTGCCGATCTCAGCCTTACTAACTCCCTGGTCTTATCCACCTCTATGGCTATGACCCTTGGTTTTGATGGTGTTGGTAGTAGGACTACCTGTTTCGTGCGTATGGTAAAGCATGGTATGTTGCTTACGGCTTGTTCGACCTTATTGTCTGCTTGGTCGCTTGGTCTGTCGCCGACGTATAGTAGGGTTATGTGGTGATTGCCTTCTTTTACAGGTATTGCTGGTAGTGCCTTGGCTAGTTGTGTTACGTGTAATTCCTTTATTATTGAGCCGTAGAAGAAGCCCACGGTTGTTGGGTTAGGTTGGGGTATTAATCATTTAATTCTTACGGGGGCGTTGGATTTATAAAGCCCTCATTTGACATTTGTTGCGTGTCCAATACCGTGAAGATCACCGTCAAGAGAACGCCGATGGACTTTGTGGAGAAGCGTCGAAGGCCTGATTGGTGCCCTGGTTGTGGGGATTACGGTATATTACAGGCGATATACCAAGCCCTCGCCGACCTTAATCTAGATCCTCACAATGTGTTTTTGGTGTCTGGTATTGGTTGTTCTGCCAAGACTATTCATTACGTGAATGCCAACGGCGCCCACACATTGCATGGTAGACCTATTCCGTATGCCACGGGCATCAAGCTGTCCAATCCGAACCTCGAGGTTATTGTGATTGGTGGTGATGGCGACTTGATGGGTATTGGTGCTGAGCACCTTGTGCATGCTGGTAGGCGTAATGTGGATTTAACGGTGCTCATGTACGATAACGGTGTTTACGGCTTAACGAAGGGACAGGCTAGCCCAACACTGAGGAGGGGTGTTAAGACCAAGGCCCTTGCCAAGCCCAATATTTATGATGCAATCAACCCCGTCGTCCTAGCCCTGTCCGTTGGTTTCACGTTTGTTGCCCGTGGCTATGCCTACGATGTTAAGCACCTAGCCTACCTAATCAGGGAGGGTATTAGGCATAGGGGCTCTGCATTCATTGATATCCTTCAACCGTGCCCCA
>NZ_LCWN02000141.1:0-2078 GCF_002078205.2 Vulcanisaeta sp. EB80 | reverse complement strand
ACCCATGGTTGATGGCAGGTCCCGCAATAGCATCCGAGATCAGGGGTAAGTCAGCCATTAAGTTTAACGTACCTACTGCTGCGATTACAACAATGATCCTGGCGACGCTAGGTTTCGAAGCCCTCTACTATTCGCTAGGTTTTAAATTCACTACGGAGGCTCTCGCAAACCCCAATGTTAATGCAATCCTTAATTTCTGGACCGTGGCCATGGCGATTTCAAATAACGCAATTATCAAGTGGCTCATAGGCCTATCCTCGGTTGTTTGGTACCTGGCTGTTTTGGCTTATGGTGCGATTGTTGTTGTTAGGTATTGGTTTGCCCTAGCCTTTGATAGGGTCTGGCCAAGCGCATTCGCCTACCTAAGTCCAAGGTTTGGAACACCAATATACGCACACCTAACAGACCTAGCCATAACGGCAGCACTAATAGCAGCGGCTGGTATACTATACCAAACATTCACGGCATTGTATGGCGCCGTTGTTGAGGCAATAATATACTACATGGTGGTTGGTATCGCCGCCACCATAATAGCCACACTGAGGTACTCGTCATTTAACATGGGTAATAGGGTCAGGGCATTGTTAGCATTATTTGGTGCCTTAATGGCTGGTGTTATGGCTTACCTGACCTATGAGTTTCTAGCCTACCCACAGATATGGGGAGGCAATTGGCTGGCCTACGGTGTGGAGTTGGGCGCAGTCATACTTGGGGTATTAACGTACCTGGTGTCTCGTTACATAAATCTAAGGAGGTATGGCATAGATATATCGGCAGTATATACGGAGATACCCCCTGAATAATTATGCGTTAATTACTATCTTTCCTCTATTTTGCTTAAATTACATTTTATCTATTCGATCTATTTCTACTGTCTCACTAGAAATAATGGAGATCGTTAAATTATCAATTATTAGATAATAGATAATATTTAAATATTGAATAAAAACAACAGCCCATATGGCAAATAGTGCTGTTTGGCTAATCGTGGGTTTAATAGTGGGTTTGGTGGTTGGTTTTGCAATAGGTTATGTTACAGTTCCACCTAAAGTCGTTACAAAGACGGTAACTAAGTATGTCAATGTAACAGTGTCTGCCGTATCTACGGCGCCCTTTGTTGTTGGTGCGGCTGGTACGTTGAAATTCGCCTTCGGCGACATATTAAATGTCATGCAGAGCATGTACCCAAGCATAACCATAGCGCCACCATTGTTTAAGGGTAGTGGTGAGGTTGCCCACACAGAGGTTACAACGCAGCAATTCAGTGCCGTGGCTTCGGCGGACACAACAACGATACCCTCCGTATTATTCCCAAACTATACCAATTATGAAATTGCCTTCGGAGTTACACAGATGGTTATTATTGTGAACCTAAACACAACAGCTGGTCAGGAGGTATATAGTCTCTGGCAGCAAGCCCAGTCATACCCACCACTCTCCGCCCAGTACAACGCGACTTGGCAGGAGATTTGGAATATAATAGCCCTTAACAGTAGCACTGTTGTTGGTGTCTCCAACCCATTCACAGACCCATCGGGCTACCAGGCACAGTGCGTAGTTAAACTGGCTGGCCTTGCATTCTTCAATAATGCATCCTACCTATACGATGCCATATACACGAACCCGAGTAAGTACATGATGAGGAATACTGAGATTGACCTATTAACGTTAATGGCGGCAGGGCAGGTTGACTTCATATTATCCGCGTACGAGAGTAATGCAATACCGCAGACTAGGGAGTATCAAAACATGGTCTTTATAACGTTACCACCTTTCATAAACCTCGGTAATTTAAGCTACGTTAATTACTACCACCAGGTTAGTGTAACCTGGACTGAGAACGGCGTCACAAAGACGTTCGCCTGCAACCCCGTGGTTTACACGATGACAATACCATTCCAGGCACCTAATAAGCAGGCAGCTGAGTACTTCCTACTCCTACTCTTCAGTCCAATAGGTCAGGAGATAATGGAGGAGAATGGCATTAAGCCAATAGTGCCGGGCATTGTTTACGGAAACTACAGCGCGGTGCCAAATGTAATTAAACCCTTTGTTGCACCATTGAGTCAATACCCACA
>NZ_LCWN02000140.1:0-2083 GCF_002078205.2 Vulcanisaeta sp. EB80 | reverse complement strand
GAGGAGTACATAAGGTACAGGTCCTTCGATGGTTCGGAAATAACCGCATTCACAGCAACACCGGAAACGGGCTATAACGCAGCCGTCATAGTTATACACGAGATATTTGGAATAACAGAGTTCATACGAAACGTAGCGAGGAGGTTAGCATCCCTAGGCTATCTATCAATAGCTCCAAACCTATACTCAAGGAGGGCTGACTTGTTTACGGAGCAGAACATCATGACCGTAATGAGAAGGTTCTGGTCACTACCACCTGAGAGGAGGACTGACATCAATGCGATTAAGGAATTCATGAACTCACTAACGCCACAGGAGAGGGAGATAGTGAATGAACTAGTCATAAACAGGGAGTCCACTGAGGAGAGGATGATCAATGACATAGTGAGCACGTACAACTACGTAAGGGACACGTACAAACCACGGAAAATAGGCATAATTGAGTTCTGCATGGGGGGTGGGTTAGCCTTCGAGGCAATGACCAGGGTGCCGATCGACGCAGGGGTGATATACTACGGAAGAAGCCCAAGGCGGCTTGATGACATAGCCAAGGTACGCGGCGCAATACTGGCAATATACGCGGGCGAGGACCCAGCCATAAACCAGGGGCTGCCAGACCTCATGAAGGCAATAATAACGTATAAACCGCGCTTCGAAATGGTATTCTACCCAGGGACATACCACGCCTTCGCCACGGAGGGAGGACCGGCGTATAACGAGGCAGCCGCAAAGGACGCGTGGGAGAGGACTGTGAACTTCTTTAGGAAGTACCTAGGGTGATGAGGTATGAACAAGGAAAGCAAACAAAAAGGGTTTGACAATGCAGTGGCAGATTGCTTCATAACATGGGTGAACATATTGGAAATGAAGGAGAATGAGCACGGTAAAGGTAAAGAAAACCCTAAAAACCCAAGGCGATAAGGTAGTGCTGGGGCCGTAGTCTAGCCTGGCTAGGATGCTCGGCTTGGGCTGCCACCGTGGGCAACACAAAAACGAAAAGCCCACGGTCACGGGATCCCGAGTGATCCCGGGTTCAAATCCCGGCGGCCCCACCAAGAATTTTTAGGTTATCGCCTGGTTTACCGGCCCACCTCATGTAGTCACATTAAGTATGCCGTACTTACTGGCCCAACTAAATTTATGACTAACTCCATAACCCATGGCTACTTCATTGTTGCTGTTTGAGCTTATTCTCCGCAACCTTCTTTACCTCATTCAGCCCTATCAGTAGTAGTATGATGGTGGGTATACCTATGAGAAGTCCGAGGATTCCAACAACTATTATGGCACCGGGTATGAGAATGAATAGAATAATCACAGCCATGAATATCACTAATGCGGCACCAGCTGATAGGTAACCTACGCTGAACTGCTCACCAAGCCTGTATAGAGCAACCATCATTAATATGGTTCCAACAATGCCAATAATCATTGGAAGGCTCAGTATTAGGTATGCTGTCCAAATATTGCTGAGGCTAAAGGTTAGGGATAATAATAAGGCGGATGACGATATATTAATAACCAGGCCGGCCATACCTAATTATCGAGCCAACCCTACCAAGGCCGTTGCTAGTTTCATGAAACCCCTGTAGTAACACGTGTATATTATTATAACCTGTAGTAACACGTGTATATTATTATAAAAAGTATTAATCCAGATATTATCCCAATAACGGCGCTGACGTGCACAACCTCATTCACTCCTGAATAAGCAATGCTGGAAGCTACGGCGAGTGTTACGATACCAAATAAAATAGAAACTATAAAACCGAAAATCGCACCCGTGAATAATAACGAAACCCCATCGTAAATCAACGAATAGTACTTAGCATCGCCCGGACCGGGCCTGCCCATAAGTATCTATTATATTGAGTTTTAAGGATCTATTTATAGTTTTTATCGCTTCTCAGTCGAGGATCGGGTCTCGCTTAGTGATGAGTTCAATAATATATCTAATGTGGACAAAAATTGCTCTATTTTTGAGTGAGTTAGTGGGTTTGTGTATTGTTATCTACTGCCTATGTATGTTACTGTGAAGCTTGAGCCATCACTTGATAGAGAGCTTGGTTGTGCCAGCACCTTT
>NZ_LCWN02000139.1:0-2141 GCF_002078205.2 Vulcanisaeta sp. EB80 | reverse complement strand
GCCTCAATGAAGGGCCTATCCTCGGTAATAACCAGGGGCTTCCTCTTAACAAGATCCACAGCCCTCATACAACCACCGCATAAACAACTAAATTAACTAATTAATAAATTTTATTACATAAGACATATAACACTTAAATACACCTATATTACTACAGCAGTACTACTACACAATAAAATAAATATTAATACCTAGATAATAAATAACTAAAGAGAAGAACCAAGGCTTTTAAAGGCAATTAATTAGAGCACCGATAGTGATGAGTAGGACCTCGCCTGCTAGAGAAGATGACGAGTTTGCCGAGTGCTGATCACCGATAACGTAGCCTTCTTTCAACCTGATAACTCCGTGACCATGGTGATCAGTTCCAGAATTTCAATTTTAAAAGGTTATTATTTACAAAATGAAATATGGAAATTGAAACAGCAATTGAAATGCATGGGAAGAATTACAGAGGTAATATTTAAAAATTACAAATGTATGCATTATTTATGACGAGAAAAACACTAGCACTAGTACTACCCGCGTTACTACTCGTAGTAGCACTAATGGCAGGAACAACAATGGCAATGCAAGTAACTAAAGTAAAGCCAGACACACCAGGCACAGTAATAATCAAAGAAACAATACCACTAAAACTAAAGACACTACCACCAGTACAGAGAATAGACTCATTCGTACTATCACCCAACTCAGGAGTACTAATAGGACCATATACGTTAGGCCCTGGAGTAGAGATGGGAGTTTACGTAACTTGGTCACCATCTTACGCAACAATATTAGTTGGTCTTATAAATGCCTATACGGGAACAGGATACGGAGGATACGTAAGTGGTGGTTCTGCATTTGTTATCTTCAATCCTGGACCCGGAACATACTTCGTATTTATCTATAATCCGAACTCTTACAGTGTTACGATAAACCAAGTATTAATATTTACATGGGCATCATAATAGCTCAAAATAAAACTATTTAAAAATAGTGCTATTATAATATTCACTATAATGGATATTATAAGTTAAAAATGTAAAATTACCCAGATTAATCGTAGTAATATTATAAGCAGTATTATTGCACGATATAATTACTGCATTATTAGTGTTAGTAATAGTATAATTACAATGTACGAGTAAATTAATCATTCTATCTTTGTTTAGATTATTATTGCCTTGAATTATAATATTATTGTGTTGCGAGTTAAATAGTATGATTATACCTAATGTAGCTGTCATAATTGCTATAACCATTAATGAAATCGTTATATAATTGATTTTTTGTTTTGGTTTGCTTGTTGATATGTTTTCTGGGTTTTTGATTAGTATTTTGTTTAGGTTTACTTTGTCTATTGTTCCTATGTAGTGCCATGTGTTTCCGTGCTTAATGTATACGTAATTGCCTGCCTTTATTACTATTGTTCCTGGTTTTCCGCATCTTGGGCATACTCCCATTCCTATTGCTTTGCTTGGCATTGTTTTTGTGTTCAATCCTGTATTTAAATCTCTTTCTGTTCTTTATCCCAAGCGAAACCCTTTTTACCACCGTGCACGTTGGTGCTTTTCGTTGTTGTTTCACGGTGGTTTCACGGAGGTATTTTTAAGTGTGGTAGTGTTGAGGAACTGATTGGTGGTAGGCGTGACGGTTAGGGTGTCTGTCCGTAGTAGGAAGTTGAGGAGGTTTGAGGTTACGGCACTCCCCTTTGCGGTTAGGGTGTATATAAATAACCAGGTCCTTGTGCCGGCGAGTCTCGTTAGGGCGTTGGGTATTGCTCACCTGAGGTTTGCTGATGTGGATCTCGAGTATAAGGGTTTCGTTATTGAGTTGAGGGGTGTTAGGTTGTTGAGGACTAGGCATACTGATGCTAGGCAGTTTACGATACCTAAGAGGGTTAGAGAGACTTATGGTGTTGGTTTTGGCGATGTTGTTAAAATACTATCCATAAGGCCATCAATCACTAATAAGGATAAGGATTAGCGCGATTAAAAACAACTAAGTGATAGTTTTTTAAAATTTATGATAATTAGTTAATTAATAAGCATGCTTTGGTGTTTTAATCGAATATTTTATTTGGATTGAATATGCCGTATGGATCAAATACCTTCTTAACGTTCCTCATTAAGTTTAGTACCGTGTCGGCATTACCA
>NZ_LCWN02000138.1:0-2150 GCF_002078205.2 Vulcanisaeta sp. EB80 | reverse complement strand
AACATAGGTCCTGAGGCCTCTTACCCAGTGATGGAGGGTAAGGCTCTCATATTCAAGTTCTTAGGCGGTGTAGACGCGGTTCCTCTCCCGATCAGAGCTAAAGATGCAGATGATTTTATTGAGACGGTTAAAAAGTTGGAGCCGGCTTTTGGAGGAATAAATCTTGAGGATATTGAAAGTCCCAAATGTTTCTACATACTTGAGAGATTAAGAAAAGAAATGAATATACCTGTTTGGCATGATGATCAACAGGGGACGGCTACAGCCACTTTGGCAGGTCTTATTAATGCTTTAAAAATTGTTGGTAAAAAAATCTCTGACATAACTATCTCGATGATAGGTGCAGGAGCATCAAATATAGCTACTTATAATCTACTTGTTAAATATGGTGCTAAGCCTAAGAATATAATACTTGTGGATACTAAAGGCATATTACATGCGGAGAGAGAAGATCTTGATAAACTTATGTTTGAGAATCCGTGGAAATATAAGATCGCCATCGAAAGCAATGGAGAGTTGAGAAAAGGTGGTATTAAAGAAGCTATTGTAGGCACAGACGTAGTTATAGCAGCCTCTAGGCCGGGTCCAGGGATCATTAAAAAAGAGTGGGTAGCCATGATGAATAAAGATCCTATAGTTTTTGCATTAGCAAATCCTGTCCCAGAGATATGGCCTTGGGAGGCTAAAGAAGCTGGCGCTAGAGTGGTGGCCACTGGCAGAAGCGATCTTCCTAATCAGATTAACAATAGTCTGGCGTTCCCAAGCGTCTTCAGAGGAGCTCTTGATGTCAGAGCCAGAACAGTGACTGATGAGATGGCTATTGCGGCTGCAGAAGCCTTAGCAAAACATGCTGAGGAGAAAGGGATCAGCGAAGATTATATAATACCTACTATGGAGGAGTTCGAGGTTTATATAAAGACTGCTGTGGCAGTTGCTGAGAAAGCTATTGAACAAGGTGTTGCAAGAATCAAAAGATCAAGATCTGAGCTGGAGGAGACTGCATCAACTATAATAAGAAATGTGAGACTAAAATATGAGACATTGGTTAAAAATGGATTTATAAAAGATATTGTACAACTCTAGATGGAGGTGTAACCTATGGATCCTGTTCAGTTTAGAATCAGATATGCTGAAAAGAAAGATCTTGATCAAATAGTTGAGCTAGTAGTGAGACTTAAGAAACTAAATGAAGAATTCGATCCATTATATACTGTGAGAGAAGATATTCAAGAAGTCGCAAGGGAATATATATCAAAATCATTTGATAGAGAAGAAGTTTTCATGTTAGTTGCAGAAGATGGCAACAAGATAGTAGGTGTCATTCGCGTAGAGATAAGATCTAGACTGTTTTATCAGCCAATATTCTCGGGAGTTGTAACAGATCTTTATGTGTCTCCAAGTTATAGAGTTAAAGGAGTAGGGACAGCCCTGCTGGATGAGGCAGTAAAGATCTTGAGAGGCAAAGGGATCAGTATTGTATGTGCAGAATTTCCTCCTATGAATAAGATAGCTGTAGACTTCTATCAGAAAAGAGGTTTCAAACCTCTCTTATACACCTTCTTCAAAGAGATATAATAAAAAGATTTTAATTTTTTAATCATTTATATCTATAGAGATAGGTATAGGCCTTGGATCAGGCAATATTCTAATTACTGCATCGCCTCTTTTCATAAGAATCATCAGATCCTCTATTAATTTATTGTTTATTTTAAGAAAATCTGAGGCTTCTCTCCAGAAGTTTCTGTTAGGATTGCTCATTATGATTAATAATCCTATGTTCTCCACAATCAGATCCCAATTTTCTCCAAAATCTCTGAAATCTTGTGTTGCTAACGCGACTGATAATCCGTATCCTCGTGCAAGTCTCATCAAATTAATGATTCTTTTAGATAATCCTCTGCTTAATAACATCCAAGCCTCATCTAGACCTAAAAAAGTTTTCACCTGATCATCAGGATTTTCTCTGGAAGTCATATTGATCATATCTTGAAAAATCATATTTATAGCATATCTTAAAAGCTCTTCTCTCTCTTTGCTTAAACTTCTTAATGTTATAACATTAATCTTGTTCTTAACTATTTTATAATGTCCCGTATCTCTTCTATCTAAAGATGCGATTTCTCTGAGAATTCTTTCTATAATTCCATTAA
>NZ_LCWN02000137.1:0-2156 GCF_002078205.2 Vulcanisaeta sp. EB80 | reverse complement strand
ACCTCAACCGCACCACCCAGTGGTGTGAAGTCCATGTAGCCCCTAATTTGGACGGCGCCCTGTGGACAATGCTTAACGCAGTTGTAGCACTCCCAGCAGGACTCAGGCTCTATATTCACGGCCTTCCTACCGAAGATCCCGGATTTTGTGAATCGCATTATGTGGCTTGGGCATATATTGACGCAGTCCCCACAACCCGTACACTTCGCGGGTATTACGTAGGAGGGCATGCTGGATCACCTCACTCACGATGACTTGGGTGATGGGAATGCAATGCTTGTTTTGCTAATTCGCCACTCCATGGCCCCAACAACCTCGGTTCAGCACCCTTCCAGGTCCTGTACCTATCATAGAGTTGCCATATGTACATGTATATTGCGTGGCCGAACTTCGTCCAGGGCATTGTGGCGAACATCATGGCTACTAGGAATATGTGGACTGAGAATGCCGTAGAAACAGCCCAGTAATTGGTTGGTACAGTTAACTCAACGCCCATTAGAGCAAAGCCGCTTAGTGACACGAAGAATGCTGTCCATAGGAAGAAGTCCGTAATTGCAGATTCACCAATGGGCCTAGTGCCCTGCCACCTAACCGCCATCATGAGTATGAAACCCGCTATTATCAATATACCACCCAACGCCCCAGTGCCTATAACGGCATAGGGACCCATGGGCCCCAACTTACCACCTGGTATGAATACCGTATCGCTCTTCCACTTATCAAATATGAAACCTATTGTTGTCGATATTGCTGCGAAGACGAAACCCCACCAAATAAGTGCGTGTGCAAGGGCTTTTGTCTTGGGTTTTGATAGGTATGATGATTGTGTATGGCAGCTTGTCATTGGTGCGCCGTAGAATGGGTATAGGAAGGCTGTGATTAATGCTGCTATGAAGGCACCACCAGAACCCCAATTACGAGTGGGTCCCTTTATTGGCAGATAATGGCTTAGGTTTGATAATGCCAATATACCCCTAGATATCTCCACTATAAAGCCTATCAGCATCTCTATCACCAACGCTATTGCTCCATATATTATCCATAGGTGCGGTATTGGTAGGTATAGTTTGAACATCATCACCTACCTTACTTAATTTTAAAAATGTTTTATTCCACATAGGTGGTAGAAGATTATGTAATTATAAATAATGTATAGGATCACTAAACTTATGAATTCGAATAAAAATAAATATAATCAAAACTATATAATTATTTACATTATTACCTTACCATGTTTATTACAGCCTTGTTTAGCTCATTTGCGAGCTGGCACTGGGAATTAACTGGTATGAGTGTCATTAGGCAGCTTTTGGTACAAAGTCTGCACATGTATACGTAGAGGGTATTATCTAACCTGCTGTAACCAACTAGGTAGGAATTGTTGCCTATTATTATGTCTGGTTTTTTGTTTGGCGTTAGGTTGTTCATTATTACGTCATTTACGACGTAATATATCGAGGTACTTCTCACGCTGGTTATTATGTCTTCATCCACAGCCTTTCCCCTCGTTTGTTGGTTTGTCATTAGTGTGCCTAGTATCATTATCATTAGTGCGTCTATGTTTTCGAGGACCCTCAAGTCATTATCCCTAATTATGTGTGGTATTAGCATGAGTAGTGGGATTAGTTTATCATCATCGTAGTTCCTCAATCCCCACTTATGCCTTAACCTACTTAGCACTAAATCATCATCGACGCAATTATGTGCTAGGCAGAGGAGTAGTCCCTTTATTGTTACCTCATAGATTGTACTGTCGCCCCTACTTCCGTTGCCGACAGCCCTTATTAGGTATTCCTTAGTCATTCTCTTGGCTTTTTTGTATATTGATGATATGCTGTACGGCGTGTCCCTGGAGACCTTGTACAGTGTTGTGGGTCCTTTGGTGACTATATAGGCTAATATGTCATTCATGGTTTCATCATACTCAATATTGATAAGCCTTCTGATCTCAAATCTTAATTCTTCAGGTACCTTATGAATACCAGTGCCACCGTGTAGTGCGTTATTTATCCAGGTCACGAAGTGTTGCTTCTATTCAGTTGTTATAAAACCAATTTACAGATGCAGAAGTTGCACAAAATGTTGGTAAAATGTAAGTGAGCTTTTTTGCCAGGATTTATAGTTAAGAGTTTATTGATATATTTAAATTTAAGCAA
>NZ_LCWN02000136.1:0-2156 GCF_002078205.2 Vulcanisaeta sp. EB80 | reverse complement strand
TCGGCAAGCTCTAGGTGCCGAAGAGCCTTCCCACCGGCTTCGTGAAATGCCATAGAACTCGCCTGAAATCAGTTGAGTTCTACACCAGAATCAATATACTTTTCTATAGCATTGTCTGCCCTTCTCCCGCCTCTTCCAAGCAGTCTCCTTAGTTTATAAGCCTTCGATAGGTCCACAGCCCTAACCTGCCCAACAGCCATGAGGCTCCAGAGCTTTTTCCTAGCACTAGCTAGAAGCCCAAGCCCCGTGCGCTACAGCACTCTTTATTTATTTAGCGGATCTTAGCTTCCCTCAGTTTCCCGTGACCGGACCCACTTCGAGGCCTAATGCCTCGAGGGTTGCTACACCCATAAGTACCATGTTTACAACATCTTCCAACATCGGTATATGCGTATATACCTTCCCGCCCATGGCCTCTACAATGCTTACACGTTCGCCGAGTTCCACGGTGCCCTTGCTCCTCAGCAATCTCCTCGGAACCACGGTTAGGGTGGCGACTGCATCAACAAGTGCTTTAGTGGTTACGTGCCTACCCGTATTGGGATTCCTAATCACCGCCTCAACCCAGACGAGACCCAGGTGTATCACCTATAGGCTGTTTCCCTTAATTTAATGTCGTAGAGGTATATCCTGCATGGTTCTTTATCGCTGTAGATTAACCTATATTTCCCCACCCTTATCCTCTTGAAGTCTTTGAACTTTCCCTTCAGTGGTTTCCCGGTTATTTGCTTCATCGAGAGTTCCTGTATTTTCTCCATCACCCTTTGTTTCATCTCCTCGCTGAGTGACTTGAAGGATCTAATGAAGCGCTTTGGGATTTCAACCTTATGCTTGAATTCATTGCTTGACGTCATACTATTTCCAGGGCTTTCCTGAGTTCTTCTGTGGACCCTGCGGTTGCTACGACCTTGTTTTCCTCCTCGTTCCCCTCTAGCACCGCCATGAATGTTAGTGTGTAGAGTTCTAGTTCGTCGGCTAGTTCCCTGATTTCATTTGCTAGAGTCTCTAGCTTTTCTCGGGTTTTAGCATTGAGACTCGCTATTAGTAGGAGTGTTAGTGTTGTTAATGTCACGGCGTACTTATACGCATCCTCAGGGCTTTCCATCGCGAAGTTCAAGAACATCGTTACGAAGTTGTCGAAGTTTCCTTTAATTTGGCGGAGCTTCCACAGGTCATGCTCCAGCATGATCTCCATGGGGTCCTCGATGTCAATGTCGAACTCCTTAAATCTGCCCCAAACATACCCGTAGGTTTCCCTCAACTTGTCCTCGGAGACCGTGAGTACCGCGTCCTGGTAAAGCATTGTTAGAAGGTAGAGGAACTTCGTGTCGTTTAGTAGCTTCTGGGCTTCCTCCTCAGCGGCTTCAGGCTCGTTTAATACATGCTCGATATAGGGCCTGGTGTACTCTAGGAATGTATTGTATAGGTGAGACTTCGTTAATGCGCCGTAAAGTGTCTGTGAGGGTGATGGGGAGGGTGGAGGTATGACTAAAGCTATCTGACCACTCATTACCCTGTCACTGCGTTTCTAATATTTTAACTGAAATTTAAATTCTAACCCGAGCTGGGGCATATGGCTCATGGCGCATTTATTCTGCACTTGCCATATTATGCGCATTGACCTCAAGCTTAGCCCTGCCCAGTTCACCACTTAACATTGTTGCGACCCCATTCCACCTCTTTTTTCCCTAAACACCTCGACTATCTTATTCACTAAGTCAATGTTTACGTGGCGTTCAAGCTCTACGTTTACTAACTCACAACTGATGCATGCCATGTCCAGAGCTCCCTCCATGTGCAGGCACCCTTAACTTCGAAATCATAAACTCTCTTCAGGGCAGTTACTAGGGCTAGGCCCAAAGTTATGCTTATCCGCCCGCGGCCCTTCGATATCAATCCTGTTCTGGGCTTTAATACCTTTATTCTAATCATGTTGCCTCCTTCAGTGCCCTCTTAATTGCTTCTCTGTGCAGTGGTGTTTGCCAAGCAATGTACTTGTCAATGCCTAGGTCTGGGTCCTTCTCTGGTGGTGGTTGGTCTATCCATAGGTACTCCTGCCTGAAGTACACGTCGTCCATGATTAGGTTCTCCTCAACCAGCCTATGCATTAGCGGTAGCCTCTCCCTAACAAACAACGCGTCAGGGTCCTCGAGCGC
>NZ_LCWN02000018.1:0-34298 GCF_002078205.2 Vulcanisaeta sp. EB80 | reverse complement strand
CTACAACCCCTAGCCAACTCACCAAAAACAAAATTGAGCGGATGCATTCTGCCATAAGCTCATGGGCAAGCCTCTTTATAAACAGTCCTTCTACCCACCCTTTAAGTGATTCATTGATTTCCTCACCTACCCTAATCGGTCTCCCAAAAGGTCATGAAAGACCTAAACCAACACCGTAGATCGCTTAACCCTTAAGCGGTTATTTATTATTAAGGATCAACAACCACCTAAGTCATTGGCTAAGTTAGCATAGGAGTTGCTGATCCCTATTGGTCTGAGATGTTGCCTGGATCACGTGAGGAATTCCACGAGACTAAGCTTGATAGTGGATTTATCAAGACCAGAGAACCGTACGCATTCAAGCTAATTGATGGAGCTAACAAGTTATACGAATGTAACGTTATTAAGTAAACAACCAAGTTATCTAGCACTTTAACATGATTGTGCGATAAGCATTTAAGAGATGAGGAGGCAGGTAGATCGATGTATAGATTTAGAAATACATTGGTTGTATTCATAATATCCACAATATTCTCAATACCCGTACTGGCTGTGACCAGTAATCGAACCCTATATAATACACTAATGGCTTTACTCGGTTCCACATGGCCGCCAATAACCATTTGGGGCTTTGTGACAGCAATATTCACCCACCCCACAGTCCTGGATTATGCCTTCGACGTGATGACGCTGTGGCTCATAGGTCCATTCTTCGAAACTGTGTATGGATCGAGGAATTTCTGGTCCACGTTCCTACTGAGCGGCGTTGCGTCAACCCTATCGCCGATACTGTACTACGCCATGGGGACGCCTGTAATAGTTGGTGGATCCTCGGGCGCGTTGTTTGGGCTCGTGGGCTTCATAATAGCAACACCATATCGAGGAGTCATCCTGTCCAACCCAATAAACATACTAGCCATAATATTCTTACTATCACCACTGGCATTCGCCTTCGGCATCGCCTATCTAGGTCACTTACTTAGTTTTATCATCGGCTTAATCATGGGGTATGCGTACAGTCGTAAGATAGTATTGCCGGAGCCCGTTTTTTAGTAGTTTGATTACATGATGTAATTCATTATGTTAAGGAATAGAAAAGGCAATACTTATAAGTATAAAGAATACTGGGTTATTATGACAAAGGTATGGGCAACAATAGTCTTAACACTAGTGTTAATGCTTTCGCTGGTTGTGTTACCAGCAATGGCAAATCAAATACAACGCCCACAACTACTCAACTCGACAATGACGATAATCCCGAAGGACCCCTTCGTTACGTACAACGGTTTTTTACTCATTCGAGGCTTATCAACCATTACCACCAGGTAAACTAATGGTTATACCCATACTTACAAATGCCGTTTTCCCGTACGACCTAAACAATGCGTATGCCACGATACCCCAAAACGCCACGGTATGCATACCACCTGGATCCTATAGCATGATCATACTAAACGTGACAATAACGAAGACCGGTGGTCCGCAGTACGATAGAGCACTGTACATATTTGCAAATGGTGTACCCGTGTTCTGGGGTTCAACGTAGGAAATATTCAACTCCACTGCGTGGTCTGACTTAACAATTTTCGAGAACATGTTGGTGGGTAGCTGCGTTAGGTTCCAGGTCATCCTGCCGAATTGGATTGTGCCGAGCATAGGCGTTACCGGTTACTACATACTCAATGCAACACTTTACCTGTATAAGGGACCCGCGCCTCCAAATCTGCCGAATTACTTCATACCAATAGCACCGAATGCCTATGGTGTTTCCCTGATAGGGCTCAATCCATTCCATGACAATGTGACCTACAGCATTAACCTGCCCAGGGGCACGTATAGGGCAGTCCTGCTCATGTACACCGAGGGTGGTGAGTTGGATGAGTTTTGGTACACAAATGAGCCGGCCACCAGGAGCTTACTTGTTTATTACAATGGTTACCTAGCAGCGGTCTTCAATCCATTCGAGACAATATACACAGGCGGTATTGACCCATTCATGTGGAAGCCCATGCCCTCCATAAACACGCTGTCCTTCCACAACCCATACGTAGCCGACATACGCCATTACTAGCCACAGGCCTTAATGGTACGCTCTCGATAACAATGACTAACCTGTACGAGGCATATCAATTAATGGGGCTTCCATACTTCACATGGACAGTGTCTGGGGTCCTAATGCTTTGGGTTAATAACTCAAACCCACTGATTAGTGGTAAATTAATAACGGCTCAATCGAGCTTCTTCGACTCAGGGCCCATATTCTCAACAACCCCAACAGGGTTGACGCAGTATGTTGAGTATGGTAATTACTCGATAAACTACGTGGCAGTTCTCATGTATAGGTACGGCAGTGAGATGGCACATACTGAGCAGAGCGGTGTCTTTAATGCGTTCCAACTATTCAATGCGGTGATGGAGTACGGAACATTGAGCGAGAACTTCACGGAGACGGCGCAGGAAACCCTACCCAGTGGTGAAGTCTTCACGTTATCCTTCGCAGGTAAGTACCCAATAGTGTTTAATGTAACCGCTTACATAACGCCGCTAGGTCCAACGACTAAGTACCCATACCCAGCAGCCTATGTTCAGTACGCCACTGTGAACCTAACAATGATGGCGCGTGAGGAGGGATCAACGCCAAGTATGGCGTATAAGAGCGATATAGATGAGACACTTAACTCATACGGCTTCATGAACCTATCACTACTCATAATAAATCCATACGGAGGTGCCGTGATCATAGGGATCTCGGGTAATTACGCAAGGACGAGTAAGGACTTAGTATCCGTAGTCACGTACTCAAGCCCTGTGGGCATACCAGGCTGGCTTGAGCAATTCAGGGCATTGGCGGTATCACCAAATGCCACAGACCTCATTGGGTATTACCAATACGTCATACTGAGGTTGATGAGGGTTGGCTGGTAATAGGTTACGCCATTAATATGGTACCTCCCCATTAAAATCATCTTCATCATCCCATTGCTTAGGTATACATCATAACCTAGATCATCCGTTGACCCAATCATCCCTAAAGAATCAACGAACTGGGATTTTAGTCCCTTACTTAGTCGCAATAATGGTCAATTTTTGTAGATCGTTCAGCCCTCCAGGTGATCATCATTTAGCTCTGTTGTCCCGACAGCCTTCATCACTACCGTGAATATGGCGGTTTAAGGGTTATTTAAGGCATTAGCGACTTAGTGCTGTGGAGTTTTTCGTTGGCACATCAGGTTGGTTATACGATTGGAATGAGGACTCAACATTCGATTGGTATGCGAGGAACTCCGGGCTTAATGCCGTGGAGTTAAACGCATCCTTCTACAGATTCCCATTTAAGAACCAGGTGGTCTCCTGGTCTCGCAAAGGTTCAAAACTGAGGTGGGCAGTCAAGGTGCATAGGTACATAACCCACGTTAAGAGATTGAAAGAGGATGCCCTAGAGACATGGCGCAAATTTAAGGAATTATTTAACCCGCTCGATCAATACGTAGACTTCTACCTATTCCAAATGCCACCAAGCTTCACCTACACTAAAGAGACCGTGGAGCGAGTAAGGCATTTTGCCCAAACAACAGGGCTTGGGCGTAGGTTTGCAATAGAGTTTAGGCATTCATCGTGGTTTAATGATGAAGCGTTGAGTGTAATGAGGGGTTTAGGCATAACCGTGGTATCCGTGGATGAGCCAGGAATCACCCGGGTTGTCACGACAAACGGTATAGTCTACCTTAGGCTCCATGGTAGGACTGATTGGTATTGGTATGAGTATAGTGAGGGGGAGCTCAGGGAGTTAGCGGTTAGGGTATTTTCGTTAAACCCATCTAGGGTTTACGTATTCTTCAATAACGATCACTGGATGCTTGAGAACGCCAGGGCAATGCTTAGGATACTCAACGAAATCACTGGGCATTAATCAGTAATCACCGGCTCCTTCTAGGTAGGGCTAATGTACCAATTATCGCTAGCAAAACACCGATGCCCATCATCAAAATCATCCCCAAACTCATGGGGGTCATCAGCACGACAAGCATCGGAGCCCAACCGCCAATCAACAAGCCCCAATTATACGAAACACCCAAACCACTGGCTCTAAAGTGCGTCTCAAACTTATCAAATAATACGTACGGCACCAATCCCATGGCGAAATTCTCGATGAAGGCAAGTAGGACAAGGTTTATGAAGTTTGGCTGTAGCAATAGGGCGAATGGTGCATAGGCTAGGGACGCGATTAGCGTGCCGATTATCAACCACCTATAGTTAATCACGAGGGCTAATGGACCTGAAAGCAACACCGCAATTATGGCGGCTATCGTTGACATGAGCATCACGCCCGGTATCAAGCCCGGCTCGTGCAACACATGGGCTAGGAAGTCCGAGTAGATCAAGTACGTGGAGTAGTAAATCATGAGCAAACCACCCGTAAATAAGACACCAACACCCAACCATCTACTTCCCTGCCTAAACAGTAACGCTAGTGGATTAGCCCTAGGCCTATACCATAACGGCGATTCCACAAGCCTACTCCTCACGGCAAAGGCCAATAGGGCAACTACCGCGCCAGTGGCTATGTAGACCCTCCAGAAATAATTATTAAATTCCATAGGACCAACCGCGCCCATAAATAATGCATAGACCAACGTAGCAATCACGACACCGATGGGGTAACCGCTCTGCACGAAGGCTGATGTCAACTCCCTCCTCCACCTACTCCACTCCATGATTAACGCCGTGCCAGGTCCCCACTCACCACCGAGGAATATTCCCTGTAAAAACCTCAGTATTAATAGCGATATTGGTGCCAACGTGCCAATGGCTAAGTACGTTGGTAGCAGGGCTATGGCAAGTGCCGAGAGACTGTAACCAAGCACAGTGACTAGCAAACCAACTCTCCTGCCGAACCTATCACCGACATAACCCATGATCACGGAACCCAGTGGTCTACCGATAAGCGTTGCCACGAGTGTCGAGACTCCACCGAGCAGTGAGTACGGGCCTGGAAAGAACAATTGCCCCAATAATGGCATGATTGGGGTAACGATTAACGCATCATATCCATCCATAACCCAACCGAGATATGCACTAATTACTGCCCTGGTCCTCATCCTTTCAAGGTTATTTGCGGTATGCACGCCATAGTTAATTGACGTATTTTTTAAGTTTTGTAGATGTACGAGGACTAGATTGATAAGGGTGGATAAATACGTGCAATGATCATTGTCGCTATGAATATTATGAGCATCAGCAACCTAACGCTGAAGGGTCCAGCCCATAGTTTCCTAAGCTCCCTCCACCTCTTCCTGACTTCATTTTCATCGCTCGCCAGTAGGGGGCTGGCAAGCCCTATTGTCCTGGGTATCAATGCAAACGTTACCAGTGATATATAGGGTAGGTAGTGGAGTATTGCGGAAACTATTATTGCCAGGTACATTATGGCTATGGATGAATAAACAATGTACTTAACATTCCTCAAACCAGCCAGTAGGACTAGGGTCATCTTACCAACAGCCCTGCAGGCATCAATCTCGAGCGCGCCGGAGCCCAGTAGTATCAGTAGTGTGAAGAGGCCATTTGGTATACCGACAATTAATGGTGCAGGGTTTGTGTAAATGCCCGTTTGGACTATGTACGAGCCCCAAGTGACCAGGGGTCCCATGGCTATGGCAGCCAAAACCTCACCAACACCCCTATAGTGAAGCTTTAGTGGTGGTACACTATAACCAACACCAATCAACAAACCCGCAACAGCCAGCGCTATCACGGACCACCCAGCGATTAGGAATAGGTACACACCAGCTATAAAGGCTATTGCGAGAAATACATAGCCCACGGCAATTACGCTCCTGGGTTTAAGGCCAAAGTCTATAATTGGGTGTGGCCTATGGGAAAAGCCGCTCGATCTATATATTACATCAACGCCACTTAGGTAATCGTAGTAATCATGTACCAGGTTAACACCAGCCTGGGCGAGCAGTAATGCAACCAGTGTTATTACGTAGGTTACAAAATCGAACTTGTTGTTTAAGTACCAAGCCAATGCGGTCCCCAGCGTCACCGACGAGAAGGCGCTGGTCAGGGTTGTGGGGCTGAATGACAATAGCCATGACTTAATACCCATCATATGGTGCAATTACGGGTTGGATTTAAGGATTACCAGCACCAGTAATAATTAATTCCCAATCCCCAGCTGTATTTACGTGGTCATTAAGAGCTTCAGGGAGTACCTAGATAAATTAAGGAGTGCGGGCGAGCTTGTTGAGATTAATGAGGAGGTTAGCGTCGACCTCGAGGTTGCGGCACTATTAAGGCAATTAATGTACAGCGGCGGTCCTGCCATGATAATAAGAAGGACCAGGGAGAGAACTTTACCAATCGTGGGCAACCTCTTTGGTAAATGGGATAGGGTTGCGATGGTTATGGAGGGTAGAAACCTAGGTGATGCCATTTCAGAGTTAACTAATATGATTAATTTCAGGGCACCTGGAGGTTTACTTGACGCGTTAAAATCATTGAGTGAGCTAAGAAGGTATGCCCAATACTTCCCCAAGTTCGTAAATAACGGGCCAGTTAGAAAGTACGAGTGGAGGGAGATTGATTTAACAAAGATACCAGCCATTAGGCAATGGCCTCACGAACCTGGTCGATTCATAACGTTCGGCATAACCTTCGTTAAATACGGCGATTATCGAAACTTCGGTTACTATAGACTACAGGTAGTCGGTAGAGATCGTTTCATAATGCATTGGCAACCATGGCGTAGGAGTGCCATGTACAGCGAATTAGAGGGTAAGGGTGAGGTAGCCGTGGTCTTTGGCCCGGACCCAGTCACGATGCTCATGGCGGGTGTTTCGATACCACATCCACTGGATAAACTGCTCATCACCGGCGTATTGAGGGGTGAGGGTGTTGAGTTGATTAGGGGTTCTACTGTTGATGTTGATTATCCAGCCGATGCCGAGCTCGTGATTGAGGGTGAATTGACAGGGGAGTATGCTAGGGAGGGGCCCTTTGGTGACCATGTTGGTGTCTACTCAATAGCCAAGGACTACCCAATCGTCAAGGTTAAAGCTATTTATTCAAGGGAGGAACCACTAATACCGGTCACGGTCACAGGTAAACCAACACTCGAGGATGGAAGCATAATAAGGTTTGGTAATGAAGTTATCAAACCAATGCTCACGCTCCTAATGCCCGAGATTGTGGATATCGAAATACCACCTGAGGGC
This sequence comes from Vulcanisaeta sp. EB80, assembly GCF_002078205.2. NCBI lineage: Archaea > Thermoproteati > Thermoproteota > Thermoprotei > Thermoproteales > Thermoproteaceae > Vulcanisaeta > Vulcanisaeta sp. EB80. Next base: position 27,078 of record NZ_LCWN02000018.1, on the reverse strand, counting down.
CTTGGGTACGTAATGATAGTATCCATTAGGAAGAGGTACCCCGGGCACGCACGTAGGGTAATGCTCACACTGTGGGGCATGGTTCCAGTCCTGGGTAAAATAATCATCGTGACCGACCACGACATAGACATTAAAGACTTCCGCCAGGTCATGTATGCTGTAGCTGCACACGTAAATCCCGCCAGGGATGTGCTAATAATTAATGATTACCCAGTTGAGGAGCTCGACCCATCAACACCAATACCGAACCTGGGGAGTAAGGTGGGTATTGATGCAACAAGGAAATTACCTGAGGAATACGGAGGTAGAGAGTACCCCATGGATGTTGATGCCGACTTCCCAAAGGACATAATCGATAAAGTAAATAGGCTAATAAGCTCCACTATGGGTCGTAATGCGTCAAATAAATGACACAAAAGCTAATTTTAATGTATCGAAAAAGCGTAGGACAATGAAGTTCTGCATAGTGGGTCTGGGTAGGATGGGCAGGGGCATTGCCGTAAATCTCCTGGGGAGGGGCCACGTGGTTTATGGATACGACGTGAATAAATCGGTGTACCAATCACTAACAAATCTAGGACTAAGGGCACTTAATGACGCGTCAGAATGCCCCACCGATGTTGATTACGCAATACTTGCGCTACCCACAGGCAATGAAGTCATTGACGTACTTAAGCAATTACACACCAAATCAACAATCCTAGACACAACAACAATGGGCATCGAGGAATTAAACGAAGTGCTCAATACCGTCAATAGGGAGGGATTGAACTACCTAACCGTCAGACTCGAGGGAGGACCCAAGCAAGCCGAGTCAGGGACTCTAGTCATGTTCGTGGGTGGCGACGAGAAGCTATACAGGACCAGTGAGGAGGGACTCAGGCAACTGGGTACGCCAATATACGTAGGATCCCACGAACAAGCCACACTACTCAAGTTAATAAGCACGTCAATAATAATAGCCAATACGGCAATTCTGGCAGAGCTAATGCCGTTAATTAAGGAATTGAACTTAAACAACGACACACTAATGAAAGCGCTGACCATGAGCGGGGCAGACTCAGCACAACTAAGGACGAGACTACCCTGGATGCTGAACAACAACTACCCAGAATCATTCTCAATAAACCTAGCCAAATACGTCACAGAACAAACAATAAAGCACGCAACAAACAGAGGCAAAACACTACCACTACTAACCACAATAAACAAAACCCTCGAAACAGCCAACCAAAAGGGCCTCGGCAGAAAAGACTTCTCCGAAATGGCAGAATTAAATCAATAATCCATGGTCAATAATACGTTGCTTCCATGTACACGTGAATATTAACTAATTAAATTCACACTAATTAATACACAGGACTCGATGTATTTCTGTGATTACCTGCACCACATAGCTTCAACGCATCATAAGTCCAAATCTCTAGGTTCCCAACGGCATTATTTTAACAATGAAAAGACAACCACCTATTAAATCCGTACCTATTGATTGAGGTTCACGCACACCCTGGCTTATCACCACACCGCCAAGTTAGATTGTGAGTCTAACTGGAATTACATTTTCCCGCCTCAACATTAAAACTTAAAAAACTAAATTAGTGTAAAGTCAGAAGTATGGTACAAAGAGATAGACGCCCGTTAGTATTCAAAATCTTAACAGTAATATTACTCTTAGTATTCCTTGTAGATATCGCCTGCTTGGGACAACCAATAGCCAGAGCTCCAGGCCCATCAATCCAACAAACCATAGTTTTAAACCTACTATATGGCCAGCAATACTTCGGTGTACCGCATGTGTATATGGGCTATATTTCTAATACAAGTCGACCGTCAAAGTGGCCGATATATTATGGGCCGTCCAACGCGAGCTTATACTGGGCCGAGGGTAATCTCAGCAGTGACCAACCAGTACTTGAACTTGTTTCTATCGGGTCCTGGTATCCAGGGGTTATGTTCTGGAATGGGTATTTTAATGGTGGTAACATTACTGTATCAATGATCGGCACGTACTCAAGCGGAGGCATGCCCCTTGCCAACGGATCATCATACCCTATTGGCGGTTTTGTAATATACCTATTCCTAAACCCAACAACGTGGAACATAAGCCCACAATACAACTACACAATAATCAACGACTCGACGATAGCACCAGAATCACCAGTGATGGATGCTATACTTTTGCCACAGAGTTCAACACCATACCTCGTCATTCAGTGGGAACCATTCTGGCAGATATTCGGTACAGCCCCTGGTGCTACTGGGCAATGGAACGTGTGGATTGTGAACAACACCAAAGGTAATAACCCAAGCGTTAGCCCAAGCCCATCGTCAAACCTTGGCTATTCCATCATTACTCGCCCGCATGTAGGTTGGGATGGCATTGGCACAGGAGCATTCCAACCCAAACCGGGTGATTTGATCGATATCACCGTGACTTATGACCCAAGCACAAACACACTCACTGGCGTTGCTACCGACTTGAACACTACTCAATCGGCAAACTTCACCCTAAACCTAAACGGCTACTACACACCACCGAGTAGCGGCAATTACGTATTCGGAGTAGGAGCAGGCGTTATTGGTATGTTCGTCTTTGGAGCAAGTTATAATTACACTGGTATTTACCCTATTTCTTTCGATAGTTTTAATAATTGGGCCTTACTTTACACAGCAGTCTCCTTGCAATTAGCTCCTCCACCCATACCGCCTACTGTTTCTTCCTTGGCTGTTCAAGTATTTAGTGCTCCTAATAGGTTGGCTACTTCGGTGCCGGGCATCGTGTACGGAGTCCTCTACAATTCCTCTGGTTTTAGTGAGGTTGCCTACATGAACTCAAGCGGCTACCTCAACTTCTACGGTTTATCTCCAGGAACCTACACGCTTGAGGTCTACCACTACCCAAACACCGGGTTTAACTTCACGGAGTACTGGGGTAGTGAAACAATAAACATACAGCCAGGCTACAACACAGCCACCTTCATCAGAAACGAGCCAGTGATTTACAACGTGCAACCCATTGTAAGTAATGGGCAGATAACCATCAACATCACGGTCAATAACCCCTTAAGCGGGACTGTTAATGCCATGATTAATCTGTGGGTCGTCACGAACCCGTCGGAGGCTAATCCCAACGTACCCACGATAAGCGAGGCTGTGACCCTGAGCCCAGGCTTAAACACAATCGTATTCCATTACACACCGAACCAAACCGGCACTTATTACGTGTATGCGGAGTTGCTTGCCATGTATGAAACGCAGTACGTAGCCACAGATCAGTGGGGCTGGGCATCTGTGTCGGTGCAGCAACAATACCAATTGATCCTTGAAATAAGCAATACGCTGAATCAGCCCGTGAGTGTTACGATTAATGTCTATGAGTCAAATACGCAGTTCTCCCAAGGTAATCCTGTCTCTTTCCCTGAGACGATTACGATACAACCAGGTGGTGTTTCCATAGCATCCTTTAATCTAACACCGGGCATTTACGAATATAACTTAACATTAAACTATCCAATGACGTCCCTTGCGGTGATACCAAGCGCATACGGTTTTATTGCCTTGAATCAAAGCGAGGTTGTTCAGTTAACCTTAACCAATACCTATGTAGGTATGCGCCTGCTTCCGGTTAATCTGCCTGGTTCATTGGGGTGGTACGTTATTTTTGATAACATTATTATACCAGCATCAAGTAATGGTTATGTACCTATATACCTTGGAGGTTGGTTTGGTGTTGTTAATTTGCCGGTTGTTTCAATGAATCCGAACTATGTTCCACTGTTTTCCACAATACAGATTAATGCGACCTCGGCGGCGCTGTATTATAATGGTAGTACTATTTATTATGCCATCCCATTCATGGAAAACTCCGAGACCAACTATGTTGTGAGGTATAATGGTGTGGTGTGGAGTCCGTTATATAATGAGTATTCTCAACCCAACTTTGACTATGAATGGGAAGGTGGCTTCTCTTATGGTATGGCATCAACCGCAATACTCTACTACCTAGGCGAAGTACCACTACCAAGCCCCACAGCCACAACAACAAACCAACTTTACCTAGGCCCGATTACGAGTAATACCCATGCCCTGCAATACCTAACGGATGCCTCACTAGCCGTTGTGATTCATCAGTTCTTTGGTTTAGGAAATAGTACAGAGCAGGAGCCAGCCGATGTTGCGGCTTCCACGGCTGTTAATTATATAAACGACAACACGCCGGTAATACTGACCGTTGATTTCCCCTGGGGATACTACTCAGTTGTTGCATGGGGGTACATAGAAAAGCCGGACGGGTCCATAATTTTCCTGACCTACGATCCGAACTATCCGCAGATCATAACCTACGCCATCTACAACCCCACTAATCAATCCTTCATGTATTTCGGTGGGTCTGGTAACGTTGGGTATGTAATTAATGTAGTGGAGCCACAGCCAGTTGGTTTGTCGCAGTTCGCCCCGTCTCTTATGTCTACTCTGACTAACCTAAAGAATGTGCAGGTATACCTAAGTTTAGGATTACTACTTAACTATCGCTTATACGTAAGTACACTCCCAATAAATGTGTATTACGAAGCCAACACAAGTCAACCCTTAACCCCCATAGGGAATTTCACGAACATGTACTTCGTATCAAACGCAGCCCCTGGTTTGGTGGCTGGCTATGAGGATGGTGGTTCATCCTCACCCACATTCATTGTTGCTGTGCAGATGAATGCCTCAAACATCTGGATTGACCCAAATGGTACCCTGGAGGCTTTTTGGATTAGTAATCACACTGGCAAACCGGCTTTTGATGGTCTCGTCATTAATTCCACGAAACCCGTTTTCGTTAAGTTTGCCAATAAGACCGACATTGTCATAGCCTCGATGAGTAATACCACGGCGAAGATTGTGTTGTTCACGGTAACCAACAAAACAACCAAGACCTTCAATGCAACGCTTACGTTAATGAACGGGAAGGGCTACATGATTAACGCCAATTATACTGATCCACCAAAGACGAGCATCACAAGCATAAACGTAACGCTAAACCTAGCACCACAACCTACAACAAATGCTGTTGTTATTACGGAGCCTACTGGGTCTTCGTCTAGTTCCGTGCCTATTTGGGCTGTGGTTGTGGATGCCGTAGCCATAGTAATCATAGCAATATCAACCACAATACTAATAATGAGTAGGCGTAGGCAGGGGATCTCCTATTAGCAATTGGCGCAGATTTAAATGAGCAGTAATTATTCGGCGTTTTACGTCATAAATAACCTACTAAACGCTTAAAAGTTTGCTAATTAATTGCCTAGCAATGTCTCAGCAGGGTGGGGAGAGGGAGAAAACTAAGGTTGTCAGTGAGGGGCAGCAGCCACCGCAGTCGCCTTCACCGCCTGAGGAGACACCACCATCACCCCCACCTCCGCCACCTCCACCACCGCCTCCTCCGCCGCCCTCGCCTGGTGGTAAGGGTTTTAGGGGTTTTAAGTTTCTCCGTGGCTCTAATTTCTGGAGGTTTTTGGCTTTTGTTTTTGCTGCCTTGTTTGTGGTTGCGTTGATCATAGCCATAAGTCTCTATCTCTCATCAGCATCAGGCAATAACTACTGGCACAACAAGTACGAAGACCTATTATCACAATATAACACGCTCATGACGGATTACAGCGGCATGCAATCCCAATACAACTCCCTAGAGACCAACTACACAACACTAAAGAGCCAATATAACTCATTATACAATCAATATCAATCGCTCCAATCACAATACACAAACCTACAAAGCCAATACAACGCATTACAAAGCCAATACACAACACTAGAGTCAAACTATACAGCATTGAAGGTTAACTACAATAGCCTACAGAACCAATACTCAAGTATGCAATCCCAATATAACGCCCTAGAGACAAACTACACCAACTTACAGAATCAATATAACTCGTTGTATAATACGTACAATGGTATCCTTAATTGGCTAGGTAGTGGTAGCGGTAGTGGTAATTTAGGACCAAGTGCCTTCGCAATACCTGTCATAGTTATTATACCAAGTGGTTTCTCGGGAACCGTGAGTTTGACCGTGTCGAGTTCCCCAAATTCTGTGGAGGTCTTCGTAGTTGACACAGCCAACCTAATATATTTTGTCGAGGGTCAGTCACCCACATACTACCTCTCTGCCTTCGGCATGTACATAAATAAGCAAATCACCCTAGGTTCAGGGGTGTACTATGTGATTGTTTACAACCCAAGTAATGCATCATCAGTGTATTTCTCAATCAATGTGGTAACAACGTATTCATAGGGATTTAAAAGTGTACTGCAAATCATATTAAAACCACGGTAATATTATAGATTCCTAATAAGGTATCTCTCTGAGGTTTAATTTTCATTAACTGAAGAAATGATAAGGACATAGGCAGTACAAACGGAACCTGAGACTCGCTCCTTTAGGTATAGAACCGATATTAAGAAGCAGTAAGATATCAGTTGTCTCAGAGGTTTAAGCTGACAAAGGAGAAACATCTGTTTAACCTACCTGTTCAATACGGAAAACTATGTTCATAACGCCAGCCGGGCTTATTGTGTCGCCATTTTTCAGTTCCTGTGGTCCCTTGCCCTTGATTTCGACGCCGTTGAGTAGGGTTCCGTTTGTGCTGCCTAGATCTTCGATGAACCATTTCGTACCTCTTAGGTATATCTTGAAGTGCCCGCCCCTATCCTCCCTGGTTATGAAGTCGAGCGCATCCTTGGGAAGTCCATACCTCTCAAAGGTCTCCCTACCAAAGACCCTATAGGGCTCACTAACGGGTATCTCCATACCATTAGGAAGCCTCAACCTATAAAGCACAACACCGACCTTCGTCCTCTCCCTCTCTGGAGCCGTTATTGGAGCCTGCTGAATCGGGGCCGGTAACACCCTAGTCTGCTCCTCCTTAGCCCTTCCTCTACCCCCTATACCCTTACCTCCCATAATACGCATGACGGCGAGGACTCCGAGCACTGCCGCAACAACTGTGATGATTATCGTCGCTAACAACCACAATGGCAATGGTAGTGACTGTGAGTTTATGTTAATAGCAATTGGCGCTGCGTTAACACCGTCAATTGTTACATAAATTATCCATTGCCCGCTGGGGTTGGCTGTGGATACCTTAAAAAGCGCAAGTGTGGTCTTAACGCCAGCAGGTAATGTGTATTGATTGTTGATTAATGTAGTTAAAGTACCGGTTGGGTCCTTGACGGTTACTGTGACTGTTACTGGTTGTGCACAGCCTTGCTCATCTATAAGCGTTAAATACACGGTTTCGCCTGTTGTGAATGTGCTCTTAAAATTCCCTAGGGAGTCAGATGGGTATATGGTTATAGGTCCATAACAAGCACCTACGGAAACACTTGTTGGTGGTGCTTGGGCGAGGTAGGGTGTTGCCAGAGTCACTAATATAATTAGTAAAACGGTGGATCCTAGAATTATAGTTCTCCCTCTCATTGGTAAAACTCAGTATTTGTGATTTTTAAGTATTACGCATTGGTTTTGATGATTATTAAAGTTTAAAACTGCATTTGTGATTTATGCTCTAGGCTTTATGAGTGCGCTTTCGCCGAACTCCATTGTTTATGGTGATGGTGGTGGGAGGTATAGGGTGGTTAGGTTGCTTGGTGAGGGTGGTATGAGCAGGGTTTGGCTCGTTGAAGATCTTGCAGGTGGTAGGCAGGTGGTTATTAAGGAACCAAAAACAGAGGAGAACGCTGACGTGAATATTGAAGGGTTGAATAGGGAGGTCGAGGCATTACGTAAGTTAATGGGTGAGAGTTTAAGCGAGAAGCAGCGAGCCGTGGGTGCCACCACACAGTCCAGTTCGGTGATTGATAACACCCACCTAGTCTCGACTTTGATAGAGTGCTTTGGTGATTGCGAGGGATTATACTCGGATAGCTCCTCAGCTAGGGATAAGTGCTACGAGGTGTGCCTAAGGGGTTTTAATAGGTTTGTTTCAGCAATAGCGTTAAGTAATGATAATATTAATGCCTTAATTAATGATTGCAAGTCCTTCATCGGTAAGGTAGAGAGCCTATCAAAACTCTGCAGTGATAAAGTCCATAAAGACGCTGCGCAACAACAAGCAACTACGGTAAGTCCAGAGACCAAGCCTGCGCTTACTGAGACCCGTAAATTAGGGGGTTGTAGTGAGTATGTGGTTAACCTAATAGATCTTGCCTACTTACCTGACAAGTCGGGTCTCAAGTTCCCAGTTCTTGAGTTTGTTGAGGGGGTCTCGTTAAAGGAGTTCATTCAGAGGCAGGAGAGGATTCCCTGGGATGTACTGAGGCATTTGATGTACCAATTGCTCTATGCTATGGCTTGTGTCCATAGCACAGGTGTTGTGCATAGGGATATTAGGCCCGTTAACGTAGTTATTGATTGGTCTGGGCGCAAGGTGAAATTGATAGACTTCAGCACTGCGAAGTTCGATTATGAGGAGAAGGATAACTGGATTGTTGAGGCTGCAGGGGGCTACACGGCACCGGAGCAAAGGCTTGGTAAGTCTAGTAAGGGAAGCGATGTTTATTCGTTAGGTGCCGTACTACTCTTCATGTCGACTGGTGATGATCCTGAGAAGTTGCCACGGGGCATTGATGATATTGTAACATTAATTAGGAGGAGGGTTGATGGGATTGGTGACGAGGAGGTTAAGAAACTGCTCACATTCATAGGCAAGGCCATGAACCCGGAGCCTCAGCAGAGGTTTAGGGATGCTGTGGAGATGGCTAGGGTTTTTCATGAGGTGTTCTATGAGGGTAAGGAACTCACTGTGCAGTTACCACAGCAACTTCAGCCGTATGGTGTAGTGCTTGAGGGCTGTAGGCCGGTTGGTAAGTGGTTCCGTGTGAACCTAACGATCATGCTCATGAGAGGTGGTGAGTATGAGAGGTACGATGAGGTGGAGTTCGAGGTTGGGGATCACGAGTTAATAATCATTGGTAGGGAGAGACATAGGGGCTTTGTCAGGGTTGAGAAACGCTCGGGGGCGGTCTACGTCCTCATTAACGACCCATACCAGCACATAAGCAGGACCCACTGTCAAATTAATTGGTGTAATGATGGGTGGTTCATTAGGGACGTGAGCCAAAATGGCACCTGGGTCATAAACTCCACCGGCAAGCGCATATTCCTTAGAGGTGATCCTACGAGGTCAACCAGGCTCGATGATAATGATTACCTAATGCTAGCCTACATATCGCAGGACCAGCCGTACATAACCATATTGTTTAAGTACCAACAGGTTTAACCCTTTAGCCATACCGTCAATGCCGAGGCATCATCCTTGGAACCCAATGCCTTAGCGTACCTAACGAGATTCATCGAAATGAGCCATGGGTACCTATACCTCTTAGTCATGATCTTGATAGCCCCTAGACCAACCACATCCGAAACGCCATCAGACACCGACACCAGGTAATCATTATCATACAATTTACCACCTCTAACATGGACCTCATGAAGCAGGTAACCGATGGCCTGCGATATGGAGTGCCCAAAGACCTTGTCACTAACTGATAACTCCTCAACTGAGTCATTCACCACTAGGTATATTGGTGAGTCACCAACATTAACCACATAGAAATCGGCCTCGGCATCACCATCCTTATGCCCAATGACAACACCAGCCAAGGTCGAACCGAGACTAACACCCCTACCCGTATACTCATTATAGAGATCCTCATGAATCGACCTAACAATATCCCTAAGGGTATTACTATCAATACCACCATGAATTACCCTATTCGCAACCCTCCATACGAAGTTCATCGCCGTGAATGCACTTGCCACATCGCCCTTGCCGAACCCCCCAACGCCGTCAGCAACAATACCAATATGCCAATAATACCCACTGGAGCAATCACGTATTGAGATCTTCGCCGCAGAATCCTCATTAATCTCACTCGAAACACCAATCTCACTATATGGAGCGAGTATAACTAACCCTCTCACCCTATCGACATTAATTCGTTTCTCAGCACCTCTTAAATCACTGCTGTTAAAATCGCCCACGAACTCGTACTTACCATTAATAGCCACATAACCAACGGCATCATCACCAACACTCAGATAATCACCACCAAGGCAATAATTAACAAAATTACCTAGGTACTCCAACCTATCTAACAATAATCCCCTAAACTCACGCTCACCGCGCCCAGTAATTAACTTGCCTGAGAAGGTGACACCAAAATCACTAGGGCAATCAACAATCAGCAACTTAACACCGCCTCCACCGCGCCTAAACCCTAAACCCATTAAATCACCAGTTAACCAAACCTTAAATTAAAGATTTAGCTACTTAATACCTAATGATACTTCAATGCATGATTGGCGGCTCCTAAATAAGGAACTCTACGACATTGATCATTACCTAACTCATTAATAATTATGAAGTATAGCTATTTAATGCAAGGCTTAGTTTTACGGATATACGGCATCACCGCCTACTGCGCCTACTCATTATTAGTATTGTGGTTGATATTGCTATGATTACTATGGCTACGGCATCCACAACCACAGCCCAAATAGGCACAGCACTAAACCCGGTAGGCTCCGTAATAACGACATTGGCACCGGCAGAAGTAAGTACCTGCTGAGTTACTGCCACGTATAATAAAGCCCAATTAGCATAACCACCACCACTTGCTCCTACTCCGAATACGTAATTGCCGCTACTCGGTGGTGTGTAGTAATTGCCTAAGTTCAGCGTGAAGTTTGCTGACTGCCCTGTGGTTAAGTCTGTAGCAACACCAGTGAGCGTGTTCGTAAATGGGTCATAAGTCACAGTTATGTTAATTCGATCACCTGGGTTAGGCTGAAAAGCACCCGTGCCAATACCATCCCAACCAGCGTATAGGCTACCAATATTAGGCGATGGACTCGGATCGACACTCGGATTATTACCATTAGTATTACTCACAACCCACACATTCCACTGCCCAGTAGCACCATTGGTTCTATTCCCAATCTGCCAGTATGGGTCCCACTGAACCACTATGTACGGTGTCGAGCTCTGGGGATAGATAACATCGCCCTCAATAAGCGATGGATAAGTAGTACCTTTCCATGCAATTGTTGATGTGTATGGTATTGAGTTGTTGTATGCAGGACTTATGCCCCACGTCGTTGGGGTTAGGAATAGGTATATCTCGAAACCATCGGCAGGGGGAAATGAAGATGCCAATGAAGATTCAGCGTAGGATAAAAGGTGGGATATAAGTAATGATATAAGTGGTGATATATATGGTGGTATACCCATATTAGATAGAATAATTGATAAAAATTGATTTAAGTATTTTAAAAATGAAAGCGTGTTGAAGTACGTGCCAACAATCGTTATTTTCACCAAGCCCCCATTGTAGGTCTCGTTCCAGAACATGACGCCGGCTGTATTGTATTGACGGCTAGTTAATTCATTAGATAGGGAATAAATCCCATTAATTGCAGAATTCAATGTATTACCTACATTATTTAAATTAGTTATTAATTCAGTTAAATCAGCTAATAATTCACTGGTAGCTAATTCAAGCACCGGCTGGTTAGGTCTTGCATGACTAGTAGAGTTCCAGTAAATGCCCGCCAACAATGGATTGAGGTACATCGGCCACAGATTTATTGAGGTGCCATTATTATCACCCTGGTACACATGGGGCACGGTGAAGTTCTGCTGTCCATTCTCTAGGTTCATAATTACTTGTGTTGTGTAGTATTGGCTTGGGGTTGTGCCGAATTGTGCCGTGGTTGTTATGCTTATGAGCGCTAGTGCTATCAGCAGCATCATTGAGACTACGACTATTAGTCTTGATTTAGAAAGCACGAGCTAATTATTAAAATTAAGTATTTTTAATTTTTTCCCAAATGATTATTTCCCAAGTTTTATCAATACAACAATCCAGTATTGAGCATGGTAATAGTATAAAGTTAATTGCCTAGGATTCCCTCTATAAATGGTCAATGTACAAGGAAGAGAGAACAACACAAAACATAACAATTGCCCTAGGCGTAAAAACCAAACCCAAACCAAACCGCGTAAAACAATACTCTTGGTGCCGGGGCCGGGATTTGAACCCGGGCCCCCTTGCGGGGACGGACTTAGCAGGCCCGTAAAGGTCTCCGTAGTCGATACTGCGGAGATCGCCTTGGACCTGGCTCGGCCACCCCGGCGATGATTGCTTATTACTTATGGTTTAAAGGTTTTTGCTTCCCTAATTAGTTTTTAACCACGAGTATTATTCCTCGATAACGGTGTTCATTAACGTGCCTATGCCCACTATCTCATGAACCGAGGACACGCCTAATATAGGAGTTATCAACACGTGTGAATTTTGGTTGGGTTTTTACGGGAAAGGATTGGGAATGTTTTCACGCGGTGGCCAACGTAGGCGTTATTGTGGGTTTAGGCACTAGGAAGTATACAAGCACACCGATTAAGGCTATGGCAAGTACTATCACGGCTATTAACAATGCCTTATTTATATTCGTGTTTCTCGACATAGCCCCCTATCTATGGCTGGATTAATTAAAAATCTTACTAACACATGTAAGCAACACGGGAAATGCATATAGGCTTTTATTCAATACATTACTTGATGGCAATTAGGGTCAGAGTTAAGCTCTCCTCAATAATGGGAAAGGTCACAATAATTAAAGCATTGGTCACCACAGGTTACTATAGGAAGTTTGGTGAACCAATTACCAGGGAGGATTTAGAGAAGTTTGGCAACAAAATACAGCGGAACTACGTGGTAATGCTCTACACGGGATTCTCCAGGGCATGGGGTACCGAAGAGTTTACACCTCCTCACGCCAGCACTACTCTCGGTAGTTTTTCTATCATTGTTTTCGGTGCGTGTTGTTGTGTTGTGTGTTTGTTGTGGTTGCTCTTCATTAGTATTGTGTGGATGGTTGGTGTGGTTCATTTTTAGGGCTGGGTAAGCTCTATGTGAGTATTACCTTCGGTAGTTTCTTCATTATTTCCGGCTTTACGTGCCTCTGTATTAGGTTTTTGTCTGCATTGTAGTTGCTCTTAGCTGGTATGGTGTGCATATTGGTGCTCTTCGTTCCTGTGAAGCCTCGTTTACGGTTCAACTCGTCATTAACCACGTTCGTGGTACCTTATAAACCTAGTTGATAAGATAAGTATTGGCGGGTGTGGGTGTGGACTGGCCGCTAGCATGGCTGTTAACATATCGAGGAGCCAATTGCCAACTGTGGGGCTTCGTTTACAGTAAGTGTATGGGATCAAAACTATGCAGCGAGGCAGCCAAAACACTCATGAATGAGTTAAGTAAGCACAGGTGTTTCAATTATGCGCCGAATTAGGTGCATCGCTATGGGTGGGTTTAAAATTAACAATGGGCCGCCGAGAGTCGGCAAAGGCCCGATGCACAATGAGGAGGATTTGAAATCGAGTAACGAAGTCTCCCTGCCTAAACCCACCCAGGCGGGGAGGATAGAGACATGCACCGAGTTAATAGGCAAGGCAATGAAATGCCTAGAGAACAACGACAAGGAATGCACCATGAGGAAGATCGAGGAGTTAATAAAGGCAGACTGCCACGATGGTAGGCTAATCAGCAAGGAGGTTGCTGATAGAGTTAGGGGGTTAGTTCACGAGCTATGGTCAAGAGACAGCGACAATTATGGGCTTAGGTGTAAACTGTTAATGTTGTTTAGGAGTCTTGATGTGTCAAAGAGTTGGATTAGGAATGCGATGAATATGAGTACAAAGACCTTAAATAAGTGGTCCATTAAATGCGGCATCGAACTGAAAAGTAAGGCAAGAAGAGTTAATATTGTAAAGCGTGTTAAGGATTTATTGAGAGAGAGGTTTGGTTGGGATGAGGTTAGGATGTGTGAGGAGTTGATGCGTTTCATCGGCATTGATACCGAGATGCTTAGGAGATACGGCATAGAGCCTTGTGATTGGGTTCATGCAGGATTTGACGAAGTCTACTTCATGGGCATAGCACTAACCGACTTAGGTAACTCTGAAACTTTTAAATTTTATAAAAAATATAAATACATAAAGGCTTCGTTGAACACCACCAACGCAGTTGATGCCGTGTTTTTCTCACTGCTCCTACCCGTACAACCAACCGTAAAAATATGGTGGGTCGATAGAGAAACAGGTATCGTAGAGGTGGGATACCTCATTGTCGTCAGGGCAGATAAGTGGGAGTGGGCGAATTATGAAGAACTAATTAAGCGTATAAGGACATTAAGACCTGAGGATGTACCGAGGCTGATCGCCGGAGCGGTGGACGGGGATGGCTCAATCGAATACAGCTTCACTAATTCCACGCCGTACATAAAGATCACAGCATGCAAGGCTTGCGGGAAAAGGGTTTTTCTTGACATCATAGAAGATGCATTGGGAAAACTAGGGATAAAGAGCCATATGTATGAGGACGAGGTAAGCAATGGTGCTAGGTTAAAGGTTTATGGGAGAAATGCTATCAAGCTGCTTAGGCTTATAACACCACACCTACGACATCCGTTGAAGCGTTTAAGGGCTAAGTTAATCCTAATGCTTCGCGATGGCAAAATAGACCGTGAAACACTCACTACACTTTATGACTTGACGGAATATGGAGACAAAGACGACCCAAAAAGATACCACGGCCTAGAAGCCCTAGCCAGGGCAGCCCCACAAACCCACACCCGCGGGGTCGATGGCTATGCAATGTCTGGCAGGGACCCTCTGCTACGCTCAGGGGCAGAGGTCTTCGGGATGGTTCCGGTCGTCAGCATTTGTGTGTTGTTTTTACGGCTGCTGTTGTAGAGTGTTCCCAGGGCATTACCGCGGTTAGGTATGATGCCAGGAGGGGCACTACGTATTAGATTAGGCAGTTAATATTCTAGGGTTACCGTTTCATCGGCCAGCACGTAATTCCTAACCTCGGAACCACTTGGTAGCTTGGGCTTAGTGTGGTTAGGCTCGTTAGCAGGGATGGTAGATTCCTCAGGGTTTCTGGGCTTGACCTATTCGATGGCACGCCAGTCCTCGATATTAAGCCCTACACGCCTGATAGGTCTGTTAGGGTTGAGGATTTGGGCTTGCCCGATTGGTACGTTAGGCTTTGGAGGCGGGTAGGCGGTGTTGTTTAACTTCGACTAAAAGTTTATATTTAAAGTACCGGTCTTAATTGTGACGTAAATGGAGCGTACTACTCAATTAATTAAGGAGCAGTTGAAGTACCACGTTATTGGCGAGGTTGGTGGTAGGGTTAGGCTCAGGATTAGCGATGAGACTAAGGTTAAGCTCATGAGGGCTGGTTACGGAATCTACAACCACTCCACGGTAGAACTCTGCCACTGGACCAGGAGTGCGTTAACCCAGGAACAGAGTTGCTATAAGTTCAAGTTCTATGGAGCACCTGCAGGTGGTTCCCACAGGTGTGTTGAGTTTAGCCCCGTGGGCATGGTATGTAGTAATAGGTGCGTTTATTGCTGGAGACCGACCGATACCTTCGACTCGTTCACGCCAAACGAGGGCCTTGTTGATGACCCTGAGGAGCTAATCAGGGGTGTCCTCATGGAGAGGTATAGGCTGTTGACGGGGTACTTTGGTCATCCGAAGGCTAGGGAGAGGGCTAGGGAGGCCCTGACGCCGACCCATTGGTCGATATCCCTATCTGGAGAGCCAACACTATACCCAAAACTGCCCCAACTTGTTAGGTACCTGAGGGGTTTACCAAGTACGAAATCGATATTCATAGTAACCAATGGCGAGCACCCAGAGATGCTAGAGAGACTGCAGCGTGAGGATGCATTGCCAACGCAGTTGTACCTATCCTGTAATGCACCGAATAGGGAGTTGTTCTATAGGATTAACGTGCCCGTCATGTATAGGGAGGATGCGTGGGAGAGGTGGTTAAGGAGTCTTGAGCTACTCAGTAAGGTTAACACTAGGACAGTCATTAGGATAACCCTGATAAGGAGCTTGAATTACGACCCAAGGTACATACCAGAGTTTGCGAAGCTCATGGTTATTGGGAACCCACACTTCATTGAGGTTAAGTCATACATGAACCTGGGGCACTCCGTGTATAGGCTTAGTAGGGGTGACATGCTCACGCACGAGGAGGTCAGGGACTGGGCAATGAAACTACTTGATGAGATCAACAGGCAGGGAGGGAACTTCAGGTACATGGATGAGGACCCACCGAGCAGGATAGTGGTTTTGCAGAACATGAGTAGGTACGTGGATAGGTGGATAGTCAAGCCTGAGCAGCAGCCTGGCGTCCTGAGTGAGGCTGATAAGAAGAAGTTGGAGGATGCATTGAGGAAGTATGGTGGGCCGAGGGTTAGCTAGCCTGTGTGGTGCCATTCATATTATCGATGTTGAACACGCACTATCGAGATTCTCCCAGTCAATATTCCTGCCAATTCTCCTCTTGAGTTCATTAGCCCTATTGTGGGAGTGAAGTATTGGTATTGGCATCTGCGAATTTACACATAACCTCTTTACGAGCTTTACCGCACTCTCCAACGATATACCATGACCAACACTCACGTATGTTAACTTACTAGGCGCACACCGCACCGCCCAACCAATAACCTCACCAGTGTCTGGATCAATTATTGGCCCCTCCCCATTACCCACCCTACCGTAGAGTAGGGATTTAGCAACACCGATTGTCGGCACCCTCATACAAACCCCGAAGTGGCTCGCTATACCCAGCCTGAATGGGTGCGCCCTACCATGACCGTCAATCAACACGACCTGCGGCTTAGCCCTAAGTCTCAGGTAAGCGTTGACCATGGGCTTCAACTCCCTGAAGGAAAGCAGGGTCGGTACGTACGGAAACACAATACGCCCAACCCAACAACTCCACTCAATGACAGACGCCCTACTCAACGAGTAAGCGGTGGCTACGGAGATCCCAATCTCCTCACTGCCCTTCTCGATGTAAGCCACATCAATCCCTGCGATTATATCAACATCATCAACACTCACCAAGTCCCTCTCCACAACCCTACCAGCCAACATCCTCTGAATAGACCTAGCAACCTCAAGATGAAATCCCCTCGGAGCCCTAGACCTTACATAACCCTCACTGGGCCCTCTTGATGTCCTCATCCCTCCTCAACCTCTCAATACTTATGGAGAAGGCTTTAACACCAAGCCGCCTAAGCTCAAGCGCACCCCACCTACTGCTCAAACCCTTCTTGCAGTACAACACGTAGGTCTTGTCCCTACCCATGTGCTCCACGATCTTCGGCAAATCCTCAGGGCTTGCGTTTATCGCGCCAGGGAAATGCCACGCCTCATACTCTGCCTTGCTCCTTAAGTCAATAATCACGGCATTCCTCGGCACCTCACTAATATCCACATCATTAACCTCCTGCATTAGGGTATCCAAAACCTTACCTATCGCGCTGGTTCTTAGGGTTATCATTGTTGATAGGATGTCATCAATGAGACTCGGCCTTAACTTATTCGTTTCATTATTCAACTCCTCAATACTAACCCTAGTCCTAGGCTTCTCCGAGAATAGGGCGCAGAATTCCTCAGTCCTCATGGACTCCTCGTAAGTTCCTATAAGCCTAGCGTAGTACATAATTTCATCTTTATCGAGGCCTATCAACGGTCTATAAATCGGCATGTCAATACCATACTCGATAGCCATTAGGTTATGCAGGGTTTGCGATGAAACTTGTCCAAGGGATTCCCCGGTTACGAGTCCAAGGGCATTCACGGATTTAGCAACCCTTGCACCAACCTCATAAAGAACCCTCTTAAACAACACGCTCCACATGTGTGGGTTTGCCCGCTCCCTAAACTCATTAACTAATTGTGAACAATCCAGTATGAATAACCTTGGATCATAACCAATGGACCACTTACTAAATAGGGCGTTTGAGACCCTAAGGAAGTTAATCACATCCACCGGATAGGCTAGGGAACAGAATAGGGCATCCACGTACGCACCCCTCTTCATCATAAACCAAGCCGCAACAGGCGAGTCAAAGCCCCCAGAAATCAACGCCAACAACCTACCCTCAGAACCCAGCGGTAATCCACCAGGACCCTTAACGACCTCCGTGAACAAGTACGCATTATTACCCCTAATCTCCATGAACAACTCCACGCCAGGTCGTTCCAAGTCAACACCAGCACTGAACGGCTTTAATGCCGCACCTACCACCCTTGCTACATCGATTGATGTGAATGGGTGATTGCCAACCCTCTTAACCCTGACCGCGAAGGTTCTGCCCCTAACTAATTCACTCCACTCCTTAACCGCCATACTGACTAGGTCATTGAGGTTGCCAAATCCATAGACCTTAGCCGGCGAGACGGACTTAACGCCAAAAACCCTACTAATTAAGTCGATGCTTTCCCTAATCTTATCGCCTGGGATCTCAACGAATAACCTACCCTGACCCCTCCTGACCCTTGTCTCGATACCCATAGACCTCAAACCAACGACTATGTTACGCATCAGCAACTTCTCCATTCTAGACCTGGTACTAAGTCCCTTGATGGAGACCTCACCATACCTAACAATGAGGACTACCATCCAAATAGTTACCAGTGTGTCTAGACTAATAAACCCTCAGCAAAGACCAATTACATCACCAATCAGTCCCGTGGAGGCTCATCAATGTTAAGAAGGGCATTAATGTGAAGATAAAAGTATTAATCCGCCTTAAGGCATGATTTAATCAGCCCCGCTGGCGTGAGGTCTCGAGTTGGGCATATCCCACCAATGAAAAGACCTCCTCCAGGCGGGGTACAGGGTATTACTTTTTATGAAAGTCTCAGTGGTTGTAGTGGTATTGTTTCCTCGGTAGTTCCATTGCCCGTTATTGTTAGTATGTCGATTCCATCACCGGACACGGGATCCCTTGATATGCTTTGGTTTATTGCCCTTATCGCTAAATCCCTCGCCTCCTTAATGCTCATGCCCTGCCTATAACCGCTCTCCAGTATCGCGATCGCGAGTTTCGTTCCTGTACCTACCGCGGCGTAATCATCCTCTATCAATGAACCCAATGAATCCATTATGAACAGGTGTGATCCCTCATCATCTACACCACCTACGAGAACCTCCACGAAGTATGGGAGAATCCTATTTGAGAATAGTACGTAGGATAACAACTTAGCTGCAGATCTAATGCTTGGCCTTGTCTTCGTGTCCAGGGCGTAGAGTGACATGTATGCCTTAGCGATCTTCGTGAGCACCTGCATATCAGCGAGTATCCCTATGGAGGCTATACCAATGTTATCATTGACCTTAAACACCTTCTTACCAGACCTACTGAACATCGTGAACCCATAAGCCACCCTCTTCTCAGCCGCAAGTACAACACCATCACTAGCCCTCACACCAACCGCGGTTCCAGTTATTAATTCCTCAATTGAAGACATCAAATAACGAAAAGCACAAGTCCCTTTAAAAGCTTATTCAAGCCCTTAAACAAAAATGGTTTTTGTCCAGTGCATGCCAGCATTAGTTAATGATTAAAAGGGAGTTTAGGAATTAACCGTCTCTCCGGAGACGGCAGGTTGTGTTCGTTTACCCGCCGTCTCCTTCTCGACGGTCTCCCCGGAGCCGCTCACCGCAGTGGCTCGCCAACGGTCGCCCGCGGTTCCCAGCCCTGCGGGTCTCGGGACTCCAGGGTCACTGTTGAAGGGCGTTAGTCCTAGGTTTATAAACCCAGCATCTTAGTAATTAATGGTAATAAGCGTTACAATTAACTATAAAAACCGAAACAGCTCCACAGGCCCAATGAGTGTGTTGGTTAGGTATTATGACGACGTATATGTGGAGTGCGATATGAATTATGGAAGGTACGTGAGGGATGGTGTAAATTACGTACCTTGTGCCGTGAAGGGAAGGGATTTGGACAGGGTATTACCCATACTTAGGGATTACTTAAGTAGGCGTGAGATATTTAGGGAGATTAGGATTGATACCGTAGATGGTGGTTTGAGCCTTGAGATACCAACAATAACCCTAAGTAGAGGTAGATCTGTGGGTGAAATACTTGATTCACTAGTATACTTACTAATAGGTATTAGGCACTGTACCACGTACTTAAGCAATACGAAATAATACTTTAATTATCTCAACGTAGAGGGTCCTTTGTTAGCAATGAATCGCGATATCGCAAACAGGGCATTGATCGGGGCTTTTACCTATCTACTAAGTGTTGCCGAGTCCTTATACGTATTTCTCCAGGTATTTAACGGTGATCCCAATTATTACATACTTGATGAGCTATTCAGGGAGTCCCTGGGCATTGTTAGCGCTACGGCGAGGGATTTTGGGCAATCCCTAATGCTTGGTCCCATAATCATGAGTGGGTACTCACCAGCAATAATTGTTGCATTAATAATTATAAGTAACGCATTAATCGCAATCTACACCTACAGGATTGGTAGGTTAAGGGGCCTATCAAGTAATCACCTAGTCATGATCGTGCTCTCCTCACTAATCAACGCATCACTGCTTTCCTCAATTCTTGAACCCTGGCAACCCCAATCCCTGGCGATTGCGCTTGCAATAGCCACTTATTACTACGTCGATGTTGATAACAGGTTCGTGAGCACCACATTGGCGATATTAACGGCTATTTTAAGTCCAACCGCCGCATTACTGCTAATACTTATACCAATAACCCATTGGTTAATTGAGCACAAGTTCACAGAGTCTGACCAATACGTCATTACGATAGGATCCATGGCAATCACCTACTACATGTTAGCTAATGCATTCTCATTAATTAAAGTCGTCACAGTGCAAGGAATAATCAACCAACTCATCTATGGTCTAGCTACCACAGCCTTCATACAATTAACAAGCCTAGGCACGGCAATCCCCGCGTTAATCGCCACAGTACTCGGTGGCGTTGGCTATCAATTGATAATGTCAGCCGTACTAATAATAACGTTGGTCGAGGCCCTAGCTAAGTTAAGGGATAGGAGGATTGGTGCTCTCGTCCTTGGCGTCTCGCTGTTGCTGACTGTGGTTATGTCACCATTATCGCCATTATGGCCTCCATATCAAGGCATCGGTGGTCTCGGCGCAAATTGGTCATCACTTAACCAAAACGCCACGGGAGTTTATGAATTGGTTTCCCTGGCACCAAGCGGTCGCATTGAGGTTCCAACCTGGGCATCCCTTGGTTCATTAATGATTAAGCCCGGTAGATTAGTGGTTGGTAAAGTAACCAGCACCAGGCCTGTGAATGGTACATACGCGATCTGTGGCTATTACCAACTCGTGATTAATAACTACAGTGGTGTACCTATAATTAACGGTTTCAATATCAGTATTAATAAATTATCAACCAACTCATCTAGCTACACTACAAGTAATGAGGGGTTAATACTATTAAGTGGCACTTACCAGAAGGTATTTTTGATAGAGTCAGGTTTATTGGAAATACCACCAGGTACCTATGTCGTTAGCACCCTATTATCAATATCGCCCTATATCAAATCATACTATACCAATGTGCTAATACCAAGAATTATATCAACACCTTTAACGAGCACAGTATTACCAATAAACGCCTACTCCACCGTAACCTTCAACCTAAATCTAAACTTCACGGGGGAGGTGTTAAAGGTCATAATCTACGGCGTATCCTACTCAGAGCAACAGGCAAACCTAGCCCTAACAATACTAAGGAATGGGCAGGTGGTGGGTAGGGCAACAGCCACCGCGCCACCCATAGTACAGGGTATGAAACCATACCCAATAGAGTTCAATGTTAATCTAAACGTAACACCAGGAACCTACGCACTATCAATAATGACGGATCAACCGTTAATCCTATACGTAACCCAGGGCGTGGGAATGAATGTAATAAGCAATAATGAAACGGTTCAATACCCAGGGGAGATACCGACATACGCGCTGGTGTATTTATCACTCGAGAAGGAGCCCATTAAATTCACCTGGGCACAGGTAGTACTGGTAATGCCTAACCAAAGCGTGGTCATGAACATAACGGGCACGGGAAGCTATGCATTAAAGGGTGAATTCACAATCACGAACTGGACAAAAACCAACATAAAGGTGCTCCTGATACCGAGCACCCCAGTCCTACCTGTCAACGTAACCATAGGCCCAATAACCATAGAATCCACGGAAAAGGCAAAATGCCCCACCCCAGGCATTATTGAGGCGCTGGCCAGGCCGGGCTACACATTGCTAATGATACTAACAGCCCTACCCATAGCCGCAGCCCTACCCAACATCCCAAGACCAACCATAAGCAAGAAACTAAGGAATTACCTAATCACCCTAGGCATAGCACTAATGCTACTATTCTACATAGCCTGGGCCCTAGGCTTCACAGGAGTAGCACCACAACTATATAACCAAAACACGCTCAAAACGCTCGCAATACTATTCCTAACCGGACTTACCATAACCTTAACAACAACGCTCATAACAAAAACAACGAATAATACAGAACAAAAACCATAACCCCACACCCACGACACCAAATGAAAACCAAAAATAAATCGAACAGAAATATCTAGGCCGCTCTAAAAGGCAGACCTCTACGTAGACACTTACTGCATTAAAAGGGATCAACTCAGTGAAGATTTGATGAGTGTTTTGGTGAGGAACTATGATTATATTTACGTGGAGTGCGACATGGATTACGGAAAGTACGTTAGGGACAGTATTAATTACATGCCATGTACAATTAGGGGGAAGAGCCTAGGTAAGGTTATTGAGCGTGTTCAGGAATTATCTAAATGAACACGAAGTATTTAGGGAGACTAGGATTGATACGGTAAACGAGATTCTAAACCTCGAGATGTCAATAACTATACTAAACAAGGGCAAGTCCGTGGGCGATGTTCTCGACTTATTAATCTACTATAATTATTAGATGCTGCATAAAGTACCTAAGTTCTACGAAATAGAGTACAGCCTGGATTATAGCATAACCTTTATTTCTCGTAATAACTCCATAATTAAGCCTCGCATCTAATGCCGAAAGCTTAATTAACTTTTACGGACCTAATCTAATGCAAACCATGGATTTAACCACGATATACACGATCGCGGCATCCACAGCAACCATACTCACAACACTAGCCTGGATAACCTACTGGCTAGGCGGCAAATTCAGAGAAATCGACATGAGGTTCGCAATGATTGACGAGAGGTTCAAACAAATCGATGAGAGGTTCAGGCAAATTGATGAGCGATTTAGGCAAATCGATGAGAGACTCGCTAGATTCGCCGACTCCATAAGCGGGGCCCTGATCTCAATAAACTCCCTAATGATTGAGTACCTGGGAATCAAGAACGTACTAACGAGAGACGAGGCGGAGTTCCTGAAGCATGAAATAACGAGGTGGGCGGGCACTATTAGGGCTAACCCAATAAGTAAGGAAGAGGTCGAGTACATAAAGGCAGTCGCGTCAAAGAGCCTGGATGAAATAACCCTAGAGGAAATCGATAAGGTAGTCGAGATAGCCAAGAGGTGGTGGTACGAGGGAGGAGGCGAGGTCGCATACAGGATCTTCCTGTACGCGTACATAGTAAGGACATACATATACTTCGAAAAAATAAGGAAGGAAGGCAGTAAAGGCAGCCAACAGGCACGTACATAAGCACGACATACCCATTATTCCACATTAGCTCCCAGCCGTTTCTATCGTTTCACGGCAACCTGCCTCAATGGCTGAGCTGACATCGACCATCCCGAACCAACGCTTATCAAAGCCCAGCCTAGTCAATACGAAATACTGCGTGGCTAGATCCAGCCGGGAGATCCCAAGCGCCAAAGCTCGGAGTCCCCACTCGATGCGCCAGACACGGAGGTCAGGTACGCAATAGGTGATGATGGATTGCATTGACTCCCTTGCTCATTAAACCCTCGCACTTCTCTAACCTGGCTTGGATTAGTTGCTCGGGCATTCTGGCGGGATCCAACCCCAGTGGGTGGTTAATGCGTTGATTAACGCCTCATATTGTATCTGGTCTAGTGGTATTGTGTAATCAAGCGAGCCATGCCTTATACGCAGCCTTATGCCCCTGGGCGTTTTCCTAATGCAGACTACGTTACCGGTAACAACCATGTTCCTCGCTACGGTGAAGCCCCTCGCACTATGAACAACCAAACCATCCTCAGTGAACAAGACCCCAACTACGGGATTCCTGCGTAGTAGCACGTAGAGCATTGCGGTGATGTATGTGAGGGTGAGGGTTGATATAATCATGGTTGTTATCCGAGGTAGGATTGAGGGGATGACGAGTGCAATGATAATGATGATTGGGAAGAGGACGTGGAAGAACACGAAGTAAGGGTTCAGTGCCATCCATACTACCCTGCCCATGGACCCACCTTACGCAAAAACACCCACCTCCATTTAAAAACATTGAGACCGTGCACGAACTCCCTTAAAAATCAGTTAGTGCTTAAACGATGCATGTATCCAGGCCGAAGATTGTTAGTCAAGGATTGGTCAAGTTCTACAGTGTTGAAGGTGGGGAGAACTTCGGCTTGAGGACGAATATAGAGATACACCAAGTCATAGACCCCACACACCTAAGTACACCACCTACGTCATTGATTACGTCCCCGACCGGCTAATTGCACTACCCCTGGATCACATAGCCGATAAGCTCGGCTCTGGGGGTTAAGCTAGAGATTACTATTAAGAGGGCTCTGGGCCTTATCGGCATTAAGGCAAGTAGTGGAACATTCAAGCGTTAGCTGAACGCCTACCGTGACAACGCCCAAGCTAAAACCATGGCTATTGGGCATTACATCCCGCCGTCAGAGACCACTAGTTTTTTGAGCAATTGAATTGCTCAGTAGAGACTCACGGGCATCGTGACCACAAGACCACCAGAGACCTTGCGAATCGCGCATCGACTACTAAGATAATGCCCTTAACAGAGACCAAAAGAGAGACAGAAAAGGAATTAATAAATCACGAATCAAAATCTAAAATAGAAGAATTGAAACATACGATTACAAATACAGCACCAAACACACAAAACACAGACAAAACACCAAAACCCACGAAAAGAAAACTTTAAACAAACCCACAAAACAAACAACCCGCCGGGGTAGTGTAGTCTGGTTAGCATGCGGGCCTGATCCGTGACGGAGTGATCCGGACGGAGGCCAATGGAGCCCGTGAACCCGGGTTCAAATCCCGGCCCCGGCCCCATTAACTTTGTTTTAATTCTTCGGTTTATGTTTTGGTTTTATTTTGTCCCCGTGGGTGTGGGTTTGTGGGGCCGCTCGGGTAAGTATCTCGACAGCTTTACCTCTCTTTGGGTCGCTATGGATATTGCTATCGTATTTTAGCGGTATATAAAGGTGATCGAATTCTCTCCAATTCAATTCCCCATCGTAATACTTTAGGTATATTTCACTTCTTAGTCGTTTTAACGGATGCGCTATGTATTGCCTTATATATTTAAGCAATTCAGCGCCATGCCTTCCCATGTACCGTAATTCGCTATCTTCCTTGCGCAGTAATACGTCGCCTTCAATGCCTAACTTTTCATAGATTACATCCCTTATATAATACAAAAAATCCGCACACTCTTTCTGTTTGCAAGCAAATATACGCACCTCAAGCCTGCGTTTAAATTCGCCTTTTCTATTTCTCTGCTTTATATACGTTACGTCAATTGACCCGTCCGTATCAAGCAGCCCAACGAAAAATTTCAGTACGTCGCTTATGCTGAAGCTACTTATTATATTGGGATCGACATCGTGCCACGGCCAGCGTTCTAGAGTTACGCGATAATACACTGATAATTGATTGCGTGACCATATGAGTTCTACGCTTGGTGTTGCTATTGTTCTCATTAGTATCATAAAGTATATCGCGTCAATTGTGTTTGTTGTATGTAATACTATGGTGGCACTTCGACCTTGCCATCTTACGTATAAGTCACCATAATACACCCCAAGCCAATACGGATCTTCTGCGCTTAAACCATTTAAGGCGTAAAGCCACATATGCGGATTTATGCCTCGGCTAAGGAATTCCTCTACATTGACATCAATAAATCTCCACATGATATTGCTCATCATAATCTCATTCCAACCAAGTCGTCTCCTCAGTATTTCCTCGATTTCCTCCACAAGCCTACTCCTACCCGCCCCACAGCCGTGGGTTTGCGGGGTGGTCATGGCTACATCACCTCCCTCTGTTTCAGTTGTTTAAGTACTGTTGCGAAAAATACGGCACCATTTGCGTTGGTGGTGCTAAGCGGCATAGTGGCATTTGAAAGTCTCTCCCCCGCCTTCCCCACCGGGCCAACCCCGGCGGGCTTACCCCAGCCAAGGAGCGCGGGAGCATCTTCTCCTTGGCTGGGTCCCTGTGCGGGTTTTGACCTCTCCATAGGGGGGCACCTGACTTGTGCCCTCGGTGGGGTCTCCCCACCGGGGGCATGACCAACCACTTCCTCCTCCAATCTTCATTGTTTTCCTGGTTTTTGCTTTGGGAGGGGGTGGTGGCATGAGGCCCTCGGTGGGGGAGTAGGGGGTGCACCCGGGTGTCGCCGAGAGGCGGCTACCGGGGCCACACCCCCCCGAAACACCCACCGAGGGCACAAGTCAGGTGCCCCCTATGGCCCCGCCGGGTTGCGGGGCAAGTCTCTCTCGCCTTAGTGCCTTATAACTCCTTTGTTCCCGCACTTCCCTAGCCACTTGTTCAGCAACCCCTAGGGATGACTTTCTCTTTTCCCATCCCTCGAACCATTGATTAAACCTTTTGTTTAATTCCTTGTTTCGTTAATTACTCAGTTGTTCTTCGTGGCATTTCAATCCTCAATTGGCTATTATTTCTTTTGGGCTGGGGTTTGCTGGCTTTTGTTTGTTTCCTCGCTTGTGGTTTTGAGTTTTTGTTTCTTTGTCTCGTTTTGTTGCCTATTTGTTTTGGCGGCTTGGTGTTGCCCGTGCCTTTCCCTCCAGGGCCCACTCCCCGTGCCGGTTCCTAGGGTTGCCCTTGGAGTTCCAGAGCCCATCGGGTCCCTAGGAGCCGGCACCCCCACCAACCAGCCCTACGGCACTCCTACACCGCATCGGGCTTTGTCGGTGGG
>NZ_LCWN02000135.1:0-2166 GCF_002078205.2 Vulcanisaeta sp. EB80 | reverse complement strand
GCATGTACGAGATCGTCTCCATGGTCATGGAGCTCACAAACCAGAAACCATTTGACTCGCTTGGCAATGCTGGACTTGGTGTTGTTCAGGATATGGCTGGGTTTGACCTCGTATCAACAGCGATAGTACTCAGGAGGGTGACCTGACATGGTCGAACAGAAACTATCGATACCAAGGTACTGGAGAAGAACACCGCAGTACTATAGGCTTGAGGGTGTTCAGTGCGTTAGGTGCGGGCGTGTTTACTACCCACCCAGGGCTGTGTGCGAGTGTGGATCTAGGGAGTTTAAGCCATACCCATTACCAAGCACGGGCAAACTACTGAACTTCACAGTTCTCTACTCAGTACCTGCCGAGTTTGAGAAGATGAAACCCCTGATAATAGGTATTGTTGACTTGGGGGGTGTTAGGGTTATTGGGCAGATTGTGGATTGCATGAACCCGGAAAAACTCAACCCAGGTATGGAGGTTGAGGTTGTGTTCAGGATGGTGAAGATGGATGGCACATATGGATTAATAAACTACGGTTATAAATTCAGACCGATTGAGAACTGCTAAACCTACTCCTCAATATTAAAAGCCTAGTCTTATACGACGACCTTAATCGATCACAATACCCATAATCCCTGGCATTACTTAAACAGAGCATGAACACCCTAACCACAAATGCCAAATCGGCAAGAAAAGAGGCGGACACGTAATCACCAACCTGTAGCGCACGCACCAAGTTACTGATAATCGCTGAGTATGTTTCAGCGGGATTCGAGGGCTCTAAATCAAGTCCACGGAAATACCCCTCATTAACATTAAGTTCACCCCTAACATACTTAACGTATTGGTAATATGAAACCGCAGCCGATAACGTATCACCCGGTTCATTACCATCAATAACCGTCAAATAAGGCTCAGCGAGGGGGTCGCAATTCCTAAGCTCAGCCCTGATTGAATCAATATCGGCATTACCACCAGCCCTAGCCAGATACATTAGAAAATTCTCCATAATCTCAACAATCCTAACATGACAGTCAAAGTTATTCATTGCTAACACGCCCCTTCGAATTACTCTCAAACCACTTCCTCAACTCATCTATTCCTGGCTCCAGGAGCACAAGACCCTTACCCGGCTCTATATCAAACCTCATTGCCTTCCTGTAGTGATTGGTGAGCCTCGCCTTCTTAATAATCAACCACCTCCTAATCTCCTTAGTCGTCTCAACACTATCGAACCACATGTGGATTATCGCGTCCGCAATATGCTCTGCACCGAAGCCAAAGGTCATGCCCGTCGTTGGGGCGTACTGGTTGGTCATTATCACAGTCACGTTTGAGCGATAAAGCCTCTGCCTCAGCCTGTATGTAATCAACCTAGCCATTGCTGGGGCGTGGGCCCACAGTGGTGCTAAGGAGTCAATAACCACCAACACATCCTTCTTACCACCCTCCTCCGTCACACCCAGCACCTCGTAAGCCTTCTCAATCGCTGCCATAACAACCTCCATACTCAACGGCGACTTAGCCCTTGCCTTCTCCCCACCCTCCTCCCCAGCCTTGAGTAATTCCCTGTACTGCCTGGCGAGTCCGAAGAGGTCTATAATCATAAGGTTGGACTTGACCTCCTTCACCTTCCCGGTCAAGACCTCGGTCAGGCTGACGGCGTCGCTTAAGTCAATACCGAACTGCCTAGTCTGCCTTACTACGTCGTAGAACCTCGTCTCCGTACTAACGTAGACCACGGGCATTGCGTCAACACTGGCACCAACCGCCTGGATGCACAGTATGCTCTTGCCGACCCCTGGCTCGCCTGTTATGAGGGTCCACGTCCCCCTAGGCACACCACCCTGTAACGCATAGTCAAGCCATTCCACGCCCAAACTAATTCTCCTAATCTCGCTCATCAATAATTAAAACTAAATGCAACATTAATAACTATTTTCAAGAGTTACAGACCTCACTGGCTTAATATTACCGAACAAACCACATTGTGGAAGGGTTTCGTAGAATTAGGACGATTAAGAAGAGCATTGGAAGCCTGGTTGCGCTATTTATCGTGATTTTGAATTGATTAATTTGCTGTTTACCATTATACCTTTAACGTCTTTATGTCTGGGAAGTCATCCTCGAAGTACTCATGCTCGCCTTTAACGCCCTTATTTCTCTTTTCACGCT
>NZ_LCWN02000134.1:0-2319 GCF_002078205.2 Vulcanisaeta sp. EB80 | reverse complement strand
TGAAGCCGGTGGGGCTCATGGCGTTTATCTCGACCACCTCCGCATCCGCGGGAAGGCATGACGTATAGTTAAGCTCCTTAAGCAATTGATAGCTGAACTGGTCGAGCCCCACTATCCTGCTGCAGAGTCCTAAGGCCACGAGCATCTGGGTTATGCTGGGGGCTAGAGACACGACCCTCGCCGGTTCTGCCGCAATCTGGAGGGTTCTGTTTAGGGCATCTACGACAGTTATAGGGTAGTAACGCACCACCACAGTGGCCGTGGTTGTGACTGTCGTCAGGTATGTAGTCGTAACGGTCGTCGAGTAGGTAGTCGTAGCGGTCTCAGAGTATGTGGTCACGACGGTCGTGGTCTGGGCGGCGGGAGCTCTCGAGTAGTAGCCAGCGAACCACGCGACGATCGCGACGACCACCACGGCGGCTATCCAAACCTTCGAGGCCATAGAAGGGAGAATTATCCCGCATTTAAAGATTATGCGAAGGATAGACGACCACCGCCCTGCTCCGCCTACCCTCTGTATGGGTCCTCACATCCACATATTTCCTCGCTCTCGGTCGCGTCGCGCAACTCGTCCTCGGTAGGCCTCCGCCAGCTGGCGCCAAGCACCGGTATTAACGGATCCACCATGAGGATCGCCCCGCCTAGGTTCTCCCTCAGGGATTTCGCCGCTCCCTCCACGTCCTCGGGGCCGTTAAGCCCCGGTATAAGGACCGTCTCGAACAAGGTCTTGACGCCTGCGCTCACAGGCGCCGAGATGTTGCGCAACACGGGGCCCAGCGGCCTGCCCGTATACCTCCTGTGCCTCTCGACGTCTAGCGTCTTTATACCTACGACCACCTCGCACGCCGCGCATCTACGTAGCTCTTCGAGTAGCTCGCCCGTCAGCCTGTAGGCGTTGGTCAACAACCTTACAAATAATGGAAAGCCTCGCCCTTCAGGGCGGGGAGGAGGTCAGCTTAGCTCTGTCCGCCAGATGCCGTATGACGGCAGGCGGGGCGTCGTCCACCGTGGGCTCCTCGCCGCCCAACCCGGCCTCCTCCATGCCGTCTGAGATCAGTCCGTCCACGACCTCCCGAAAGGCTTGGAGGCTCAAGAGGCCGCCCGCCCTCAACGAGGCCAAGACCCGGCCGTCTAGGTGGCGGTCCCAAGGCGTCAACTAATGCACCAAGGGCACGAGAAGCTGCAGCCGGCGAACTGAAAGTAGGCGGATTTGATGTCGGGGTAATACGTGATGTGGCGGATTCTCGTCGGCGTCAGAACAACCTCCTGAATTTCTGGAGATTGTTGGGGAGAAGCATATTGGCCACTTTCTGGGGCGCCCTCTTGATCAACATCATCAAGACGGCCTCGACGAACTCCGGCGTCACCTTCACGTAGCGATCCACCTCGTCTAGTATCTGCGGATAGCCCGTAACGGTCGAAGATGTGGCCGCCAGAAATGCCAAGGTCTCCTCCAGATCGGGGCCGAGGTCCAGCACCTCTACCCTCACGGCGGTCTGGGATCCAGGCGGCATGTAGTAAGCTACGGCTGCGTCGCCCAGAAGGCGCAGGTGCGGGTATTCGCTCGACGAGAGTATAGAGGCGAAGTTCTCGCCGAACTCCTTCAGCCTCTCGCAGAGCCTCGCCGCCTTGGCTGACCCAGCCGCGGCGCCCTCCCGGGCGCATCTGACCACCTCGTCCCTCAGGCGCCCTCCCTCACATTCGGCGTAATGTATCTCGGCCCACCGCGGCAACACGTCCTTAAGTCTGCCGAGGACCAGATACTCGCCGGGTCTCAATACGAGCGATGCGGCGGCTCTGTCGTTCATAGGGAGGCAGCCGCCGTAGAGCACCGAGAGGTAGCGCGATCTGACCCTCTTGGCTAGGCCGACCAGCGTGACCCCCGCCCTCTCCGCCGCGGCCAGAAGAGACTCGACCACCTTGTTGACCTCCCCGTATTTCCCGCCCGGCACGGCCAGATTGAAGGGAAGCGGATGCAGGGCGAGCTCTCCGTCCAGGAGAAGCACGTCGAAATCCTTAAGCCCCTCGGCCCTCCGCCTCAGCAGACGTGCCGCCAGCCGGCGCTCCATCAACGCCGCGTATCGCGAGAGGTCTTGCTCGTCCTTGTCCTCGAAATAGACGGCGCCGCCCAGGAACTTGTCCACCCCTTGCCTCGACCGCCCCACGTAGCCGTAGGCTATGACAGTGAAGACCCCGCCGATCAGCTCCAGAGGGGGGCTTCCGTAGGACGAATCCACGGCGTATACGTAGTGCTCGTCGGCCGGCTTGGGTATTTGCCCTATCTTGGCCCTATCCCTAATCGACGATATGCCCTCCGCA
>NZ_LCWN02000017.1:0-36456 GCF_002078205.2 Vulcanisaeta sp. EB80 | reverse complement strand
ATAATAACTATGTAAGCAGAAACTCCGCCCTGATAATCATAAATCACGCATTTTTCATTTCTAAAATATCTATTTCTTATTGTGTATCTGAAGCATAAATGCTGCCAAAATTAGTGTAATTGCGATGACATAAACGACCAATGAGTATGCATGATAAGGGTTGGGTATGGTAATGGTGATCACACAGCGTTGAATATGTGGCTTTACCGTGTTGATACGACTCGCTATTATTGTTATGTATTGATTACTAAATACCTTCGTTATTAATATAAGGGCTGTTGCTAAGGTGATGATAATTATACGCCATACAGTACTGTTCCTATAAATAATCAGAAGTACAAGGAGTATTATAGTGATGGGTAAGATAATAACCGGTATGTAGACCGATATAGGTATGCTCGTAATACCTGAAAATAAATTTAGCATATTATCGTGATACGTACCACTAACGCAAACGATATATCTCAATATTGATACCACACGATAAAAAATCCCAAGCACGTGCCTATTTCTCGGACTTCTTTTTAAGCGCTTTCAATAACTATAAAAATGTGCCCTTAATCAGTCTTATATTATTAATTTTAACTAATATACTCATTTATACATGATATAGCAATATATAATAAAGAATATCAACCCCTGGTGCGGGGGGTGGGATTTGAACCCACGCAGGCCTTCGCCAACGGGACCTAAACCCGTCCCCTTTGACCTGGCTCGGGCACCCCCGCAGGTCTTGTTGTACATCGCAGACTTTTAACTTTTTTGTCCTGGTTTCCATGAATCTCCAGATATTCATTTGTTTAATTTCATATATCTTTATTCGCATGTAATTTGTCCAGCATATATGCAAAAAGTGCATCTTTATGAAGGTATTAAATTTCAAACCTACGAGCTTCTTAATTGATGAGAAAGGTTGTGGATGTTAATGATGCCTTGGATTTCATCAAGGATGGATCTGTCATTGCGGTGTCTGGCTTTAACATGGCTACGACGCCTGAGTATCTACTCTTAAAGCTTTATGAAACGTATCGAAATACTGGTCATCCGAGGGACTTATTCTTTGTTGCTGATTCCTTACCTGCGGCTAGGAATCGCGCCCTTGATCTCGTGGCTAAGTTGATGATTGAGGATAATGATTTCGGTTTCATTAGGGGCTTTATGCTAACATTTCTTGGTGTTGCGCCGAACTTGCAGAGGCTGGTTATTGAGAATAGGGTTGAGGCGTATGCATTCCCAATAGGTGTTGCCACTAGATGGTTTAGGAATACAGCATCTAGAACGCCCACAATTACGAAGGTGGGGCTTGGCACATTCCTGGATCCTAGGCAGGATGGCGTTTACCTTAATGACCTAGCCAGGGAGAGAAAGACGTGTAGTGTGGATGTGATTAGTATTAATGGTGATGAGTACCTAGTGTACAACTGCCCAAAGCCCAATGTGGGTCTTATACGTGGTAGTGCGGCTGATGAGTACGGTAATTTATCAATGAGCGAGGAGGCAATATATGGCTCGGTTTTAGCAATAGCACAGGCCGTTAAGGCTCAACCAAATCCAGGTCGGGTCTTTGCCCAGGTACTATACGTGAGTAGGTTTATCAGCCCTAGGGATGTGCATGTGCCGGGTCCGTTAATTGACTACGTAGTATTATCACCGCCAGAACACCATACACAATCAGCCAGTATTAGGTATGATCCAAGTGTATGTGGTCGTGTTTTGCTAAGCAATGTGTGCCTGCCTAGTAATGATAAATTGAATTTTGAGTATGTAATTGCTAGGAGGGTTGTGCTGGAGTTCGTTAGTCTCATTGAAAAATTGGGCAGACCAATCGCAGTGAACCTAGGTATTGGCATACCTGCCTTAGCAGCCAGGGTAATAATGAGTGAGAAGCTAGAGGACTACATAGTCATGACAATAGAGTCGGGCCCGTGGGGAGGTGTGGCACTTAGTGATGATGACTTTGGAGTTGCAATATCCCCAAAGGCAATAATACCAATGCCTGACCAATTCATAATATATGAGGGTGGCGCGATTGATGTAGCATCCCTAGGCTTCATGCAGGTTGGTCCTAGGGGCGATGTTAACCCCAGCTTCCTACCGGAGAGGGTTACAGGCCCTGGCGGCTTTCCGGTAATAGCCCATGGCTCGCCAAGATTGTATTTTGCGGGTGCATTCACTGCGGGTAAGAGGGATATCATCATAAGCAATGATAGGCTTATGATACTAGTTGATGGACCAATAATAAAGTTTGTGAATAAGCCGTACAAGATTGGCTTTAATGCCGAGCTTGGGCTTAAGATGGGTAAGGAGGTCATGTACATAACGGAGAGGGCAGTCTTTAGGTTAACAAATGAGGGTCTCGTACTTGAGGAATATGCGCCAGGTGTTGATATTGAGAAGGACATACTGAGTAAAATGGAGTTTAAGCCGAGAATATCGAGGAATTTACATCCAATGGATGAATCAATATTTAGGGAGGGTGAGGTGGGATTTAGGAAGCTCGTTGAGTATGCAATTAGGCACTAATGTCCACATAACCCATGATCCTAGGTCTCCTAGGCTTTGCATTTACATTAATCACTAAAGCCCTACCATTAACCAATGGTAATTCCTTACTAAGCCTTACCTCACCATTCTCAAGCCTCCCCATAACCTTTATACCGTTGAAAACCACATGAACCTCTCTCG
Organism: Vulcanisaeta sp. EB80; assembly: GCF_002078205.2. Classification (NCBI taxonomy): domain Archaea; kingdom Thermoproteati; phylum Thermoproteota; class Thermoprotei; order Thermoproteales; family Thermoproteaceae; genus Vulcanisaeta; species Vulcanisaeta sp. EB80. The sequence continues at coordinate 33,771 of NZ_LCWN02000017.1, read as the reverse complement.
CATCATCACTCCACCTAAACTTGGTAAAATTATTTATTGAGTCCACAAACTTAGTGCCAGGCTTAACAAGTGCCTGCATGTCCTCCACATCCTCAAGCCTAACGTTCCTAAGGGCTAACCCAACACGCGTACCGGGCATTACCTCCTCCTGGTCATCATCAAGTACCTGTATGTTCCTTACCTCAACCTCCCTATTCATTGGATACGCAATGAATTTGTCGTGAACAGCTACCCTAGTTAATGCATAACCCAGTGCCACAACACCAACACCCCTAACATTGAAGACCCTATCGACAAAAATCAAGCCCCTATCCACCACGTCAACATCAAACTCCTTAAATTCAGTAGAAACGAACCTGGATATACCAAGTTCCTTAAAGAACTTCATAAACATCTCAACATCGCTCGTAAGCACAACGCCAGGTACGTTAGCAGCCTCGGCAAGTAATGCCAACTCGCCCTCAATCCAGGTGAACCTCGACATGCTCAGGTAGAAGGAGCTGGATATTGAGAGAGACCTCGCCACCTCGAGGATACTATCGATACCCGGTATTAATATGCTTCGAACCATATTACCAATCTTTCTGTAATAAACCCTTTCCTCAGTCCTATCCCTCTTACCGAGCATTGATGCTATGTTGATGGCGTCCTTCTCCTCTGACGATAGTACAGTAATTATACTTCCTTTAAGCACGGAGCATAGGGTGAGAATGGTTTGTTTTTAAAACTATCGTAGTATGTAGGTAAAACTATCATGGCGGTAATATTGCTAGTACGTCACTGGCTATTTCGGCTAGCCCAAGCTCTTCAACGGTCTTTCTCCTTGGATAACCAGTGGCTGGATCCCAGCCCAGGGTTTCCCAATACTGAGCCCTCATTCTCTCCACATCCTCCTCAGTCAACTTAACATTGGCTAATGGACCCTCCGGGAACGGTTCAAGGACACGCTTTGGTAGTCTGAAATCACGGGCTGGGTTTACGCCCTCTCTTACGTTGAATAGCTGCCTAAGTGTGTGTATCCTATGCCCAACCCTCAGAAGCTCCTGCGGTGTGTACTTAATACCCGTAACAGCGTATATCAAGTCGATGTAGGGTAAGGTTCTGTAGATTACTTGGGAGGCAAATTGGCAGAAACCAAGTGAGTTCTCGACTTGTGTTGACATAGCAATTATGGCAGCTTTACGTCCCTTATCAGCATAATCATACTTAGGTGATGCGCCAAGATCCACGCCTATATCGAATGGCGCCCAGAGTCTCTTACCGCCCTCACCCCACCAGTGAACACCGCCAGCCGTATGCCTGCCTGGGGTTGGGTCGCCAGTATATGTTATGGCTAGCCCTGGCAAAAACTGTGGATGGTGCGCTGGTAATTCCTGACCACCAACGTGCATTGCGTATTGCTCGGCGCCCCTGCCTATCAACTCCGCAGCCCTCTTTACCCCCTGCCCAAGAATCTTCCCAATACCCTCAGCCTTACCTATCAACTCAACGAGCTTAACAACAGCGTCAGGGTCACCCCACTTAAGTGGGAAGCCAACATCCTTCTCCGTGAGTATGCCCTTCTCGTAAAGCTCGAAGGCAAAGCCCACGACATTGGCTGTTGATATCGTGTCTAGACCATACATGTTACATAACTCGCCAGCATAGACCACGGAGTCCTGGTCGGCATTAAGGAGGGCTGGTCCAAATAGTGATGCTGTTTCGTACTCAAGCCTGTGCCCATTCTCCACAAGACCATACCTTGTCTGCCTCCTAATCCAGGCGCCACAAGCCACGGGACAGCTTGCACACCCATATGGTTTAACATTGTCCTTGATTACGGTGTTTGTGCCGAATAGCTCAAGGTTCTTAGTCCCATAATCCCTGACGCCAATACCCGCCCAGTTCTTTATTGGTGCGTCTCCGGATAATACGCTGGTGTCCAGTGTCGATATTGTGCCGTACTTATGCCAAATCTCGTAAGCCTTAGCTCTAGTCGTCCTTAATGCATCAAGCATCTCCTTTATCTTCTGCCTAAGTAAATCACGATCATGAATTTCGGGCTTCTTATCCCCAACAGCCACTATCGCCTTCAACTTCTTACTACCCATGACCGCGCCCAATCCGGACCTACCGTATGCCCTACCGCGCTCATTAATTATAGCTGCAATCAACTGAAGTCTCTCGCCCGCAGGACCGATACTAACTACCTGGGCGCCCTTATACCTACTCCTAAGTTCATCCTCAGTCTCGCCGGTGGTTTTACCCCACAGATCCGTAGCAGGTTCTATGTGTATATCGCCATTATTGATTAAGATATAGACGGGCTTATCTGCAACACCAGTTACGAATATTGCATCAAGACCAGCCTCAAGTAGTTTAGGACCAAACCTACCACCTGCATTGGAGTCGCCCCAACCACCAGTTAATGGTGACTTACCAACAACCATGGATCGACCGGTCATGGGGATATTGGAGGCATTAAGGAGACCGGAGATTATACCAAGGATATTGCCTGGACCAAGAGGATCAACCCGGGGCTTCATATGCGTGTAGAGAAACCATACACCTAGGCCGTAACCACCAAGGAAATCCCTATACACCTCATCAGGAATTTGTATCTTCTTAACATCACCACTTGATAAATCGACAAAACCCACAACACCATTAACACCCTTTATGGTCACGCACCATACCTAAACAAGTATGAATATAAGCATTACCACAAACTTATTTTATATGTACCATCAACTTACACGTTTATTTCATGAAAAATTCTTGGTGGGGCCGCCGGGATTTGAACCCGGGATCACTCGGGATCCCGTGGCTTTGAGTCTCCCTGAACCCACATGGCCGACCAGCCCGAGCCGAGCATCCTAGCCAGGCTAGACTACGGCCCCTAACTCCTGTTGTTACCTTGGGTTTTAAGGTTTTCTTCATGTCCATTAATTAACGTGGTAGTACTATGGACTTGGTCATTACTAATCCTAAGTCTGGGTTTATCTAGTTTGATTATGTGATTAGTGCTTTATACACGAGATCCATAAGCCCTATGAATGCTACATCCTTGCCATAAGCCCTGTTTAGTTTTGGTAATACCCTATCCATCTGCAGTTTACATGCTGCGCAAGGAACCACTATGTAATCTGCATTCTTCGTAAGAGCTTTTTCGTACCAAAGCCTCGCGTATTTAATCGATAGATCCTCCATTTCCTTTGCAAGCATACCGCTGGTTCCGCCACAGCATATTGCCAATTCTGGTTTTTCATTCAGGTATGAGTAATTATTAGCGACCTTAGAAAGTATGAACCTTGGTTCACGGACTAAGTCACCACCTCTGGCGTAATGGCATGGATCCATGTACACGTACATTGCGTTGCCGTTTAATGACCTATCAATTTGAATAAAGCCTCTTTTTATGGCATCCGCTGCGAGGTAGAGTATGTGTGTGCCCTCGATACCGTATTCCCGAAGTCTCGGTATTATGTAATTCTTAAATACTCTCCATCCATGACCGCACTCGCTGGCTATTACGAGTTTGACGCCTAATCTTCGGGCCTCATTGACTATTCTCTCAGCTATTAGTTTCATGTGCCTTTCATCGAGGAACAAGCCGTAGTTCGTTATATCGGGTGCCCCTGTGCTTATTGTGAAGTCTATGCCCAACTTATTGAGTAGCAGTACGTAGCCCTTGAACGTGTTTATAGCCACCGTGTAATCCGCGCATGCTGAGGGTAGTAATAGGGCGTAGGCTGGCTCGTCAATCTTAACCCTAACCTCAACACCCTTCTCAGCCCTTATCTCGTCAATTATATTATTAATTATTGATTTTAGCACATCAGGTGGCAAACCGAGGAAGTTACCCGTAGTCTCTAGATTATCTATTACACCGGCGACATAGTGTGGGGCTAAACCTATCTCGTATAGGATTGATCTTATTGTTCTCGAGACGTCACCAACATCGATGCCCATGGGGCAAATCCATGAACACCTCCTACACGTTAGGCACTGCCAATAATACGTGTACGCATCACTAAGAATTTCTGCACTCACCTCATTATTGATTATTGCCCTAGCCAACCTCAACCTGCCTAGTGGTGAATTGTTTATATCGCCCGTGGATATGTATGCAGGACATACAGTTAAGCATGCGCCGCATTCGATACATAGGTCTAGGGCTAACTTGAGGTTTCTATTCTCACGATACCTCCTCATGAAAGCACCTCTTAGGTAGTTAGCATCATGCAGATCACGTGAACTAACCCCAATCCTACTATGCAATTCCTCTATTAATTCCATAGAGGCATACTCATGCCTGTACCCACGTAAATCCTTCATTACACCTTACTAAATGTAAAAACAATGGCTAAAAGCACACAATATTGATGCAGAATTTGCACTCCCTCATCAACGAACCTATGCTCATTATCATCCCTGGGAATACGCCAGTAGTTATGGGGCAAAATCTTTTAAAGTCATTACATACGTTGAGTTATTTTCGTGGTAAAACTGCTGAGCTTTTACCAGGGTAGGGATAGTAAGAAGCCAAGTGGTGGTTATAGGGCCAGGCCGTATAAGGTTAAGAGAAAGGCGTTGGGCGGTGGTCCGCCTACAAACACCGCATTATCGGACACCGAGGTTAGGAGGATTATAAGGGTGCTTGGTGGCAATACTAAGGTTAAGGCTGTTGCGGTTCAATACGCCAATTTGTACATACCTAGCGAGAGGAAGGCTGTGAAGGTTAGGATAGTCAGGATCGTGGAGACACCGGCAAATAGGGAGTTGGCCAAGAGGCAGGTTATTGTTAAGGGCGCGATAATAGAGACTGAGAGGGGTAGGGCTGTTGTTACGTCAAGGCCCGGCCAGGATGGAATTGTTAATGCTGTATTGATTGAGAAATGAAACCTTAATGACCTCGATAGACCTCCCCAGTAATTTATGCATATTACTTGCTTTTTAGGTAGGGTTGAATTTCTGCCACATCAATGCCCTTTTATACCCCTGACTAGATCTTACCTATGATGGATAAGGAGGGTTATTGGATCATTTGGACCGTTTATTTTGATTTAAACAAGAGTAGGAGAGATGGTAGGAAAGTCCCTAGAAGTATCGCCATTAAATCGCCTACAATCGATGAATTGGTGAAGGCTGCCAGCAACCTAGGCCTTGAGTTTGAGGTTTATGGTGATAAACGGCATCCAGCCAATTGGTTTGATGGGCCTCATGGTTACATAGCCATTAAAAAGAGGGAGGGATTTAGGAAGAGGGGGCTTGTCAGGGCTATAGCTAAGGAGTTAGTACGAATTAGGCAGCAAGCATCAAAGAGCCCTAATTAATCATACTCATTGCAAGTTTTATGTGTATTAAATCATTTACCGCCTTGAATAGTGATACCAACAACTCACCACCTGCCGGTAGGTTTAATAACACCCTCATTAGATCCTCGGGCGTACTTACTTCTGATAGATCCTCATTGGTTATTATTGACGCATTAAATTCAATATTAATATCACCAGTGTTGCTGGGTGTTATTTTCAATTCTACATTATCCCCATAGTCCTTGACCCAGGAATCACCACTTCTCCTAAAGCCCAAGTCCCTTAGGATGTTAATCAATATTTCTGACATATGTGACATTTGAGTTTCTGCCTTATATTAATTGCTCACTCACAAATGGGCTATTACTATGGCTAATAGCGCCAATAAGATCGCAGATATGACCAGTCTCCTGCCTCGATATGGACTAACACCACTAAGCCACAGGAAGCCACCAATTATCCCAAAGAGTATGGCGAGCACCTCGGATGCATTGTAGATTACGTTCTTTAGGAAGTTTGTGAATGATATTAGGTTAGCCAACGCCGTGTTTATGACGTCCTCTGTGCTGTTAGTTATTGAGTTCATGAAATTATTTATTGTGTTTGTTATGTTAGTGGCTGCGTTGTTTATATCATTGGTGCCCTGTGCTGCATGCACTATGATTGGTGTGACTAATGTTATTAATATCACAAGGAAAATCTCCAACGCCCTCCTCATGCTCATCACCATGAAATTATTCACCAAGACGATTTATTAATTACTTTCAGTGACCCCTCTCCTCCATTAATAAAAGCTTTATAAAAATGCAATAATTAAATTATTTTTCAGTATGAAAATACCAAGGGCATTAACAATAGCTGGGTTGGACTCGAGTGGTGGGGCCGGTATTACGGCAGACATAAAGACATTCCATGCACTTGGGGTTTACGGCATGGTTGCACTAACTGCCGTCACAGCCCAGAATACCCTCGGCGTTAGGGCTGTTCAGGAGATAGACCCAGCTGTTGTTGAGGCACAAATAGATGCTGTGGCTGAGGATATCGGTGTTGATGCCGCAAAAACAGGAATGCTCAGTAGTTCACCAATAATGGAGGCTGTGGCTAGGGCAGTTAGGAGGTGGGGTTTCCCGTTAGTTGTTGATCCCGTTATGTATGCTAAGAGTGGTGATCCACTCATTAGGGCTGACGCGATGGAAACATTAAAGCGTGTAATAATACCTATTGCCAAGGTTGTCACGCCAAATGCACCCGAGGCATCACACCTGGCTGGCTTCCATGTGGAATCCCTGGATGATGCCAAGAGAGCTGCTAAGGTTATTGCCGAGGAGCTTCACCCGGAGATTGTTATTGTTAAGGGTGGTCATCTCACTGGTGATGAGAGCATAGACATTGTCTACTTCAGGGATTCTGGTGAGTATAGGGAATTGAGAGCTCCGAGGATTGAGACCAAGAATACGCATGGGACTGGATGCTCGTTCTCAGCAGCGATAGCCGCAGGACTGGCTAAGGGGCTGCATCCCTGGGAGGCTATTAGGATCGCCAAGGAATTAATAACGACAGCCATTAAGTACTCACTACCTCTAGGTCATGGGCATGGCCCCGTTAATCCAATGGCATGGCTCGAACTAAAGGCATACAGGTTCGAGGTAATTGATGAATTGAATAAGGCCTTAGACATTGTTGGGAGAAACGCTGATTCCATAGGTAATTACATACCCGAAGTTCAGTCAAACCTAGGTTATGCGCTACCCGCCTTCTATGCCAGGGATGCCAGCGATGTTGCCGCAGTACCTGGCAGGATCGTTAAGTACCTCGGTAAGGCCAAGCCCAGTGGACCACCAACATTTGGCGCTAGTTCGCATGTAGCTAGCTACATATTAACGGTAATGAAGTACGACCCAGAGGTTAGGGCTGCCATGAACATAAAGTACGATAGCGAATTGATAGAGAGAGCAAGGAAACTAGGGTTACTCGTTAGTAGCTATGATAGGAGGCAGGAACCACCCGAAATCAAGGCTAAAGAGGGAGCGTCTATTCCCTGGGGTACGGAGCAGGCAATAAAGGCTGTGGGTAGGGTTCCCGATATTATTTACCACCTTGGAGATTGGGGTAAGGAACCTGAGATTGTGATACTCGGCAAGACACCCATGGATGTCATTAACAAATTATTGATGATCATAGGACGCGCCAAGGAAGGCAGTTGATTGTATTATTTGCACCTAGGTATTTTAAACAAGGACTACCTGGAGGTACTTATCACCATGCCTACTAATCCTATACTTACTAACCTTACCATCCCTAAGAACAACAACCTCACCACTAACGTTCCTAGCCACAGGTCTCCAACTTGGTGAGAAGTAGTACTCACTCTTCCTGTACTTGGACTTTGCAAGTGGGTACGCATTGCCATTATATAGGATCACACCAACACTCCACTCAGGGGCTTTATCAACAAGCGATGTGTAATTCTCATTGCCGGTGTCTACGTCGTTTCCCTCGTTTTCAGGTTCTTCCTCGTATCTATCTACGTCTTCCATTACATGAAACACTAACTACCTATTTATATATCTAACCACCTTCATTGATTACCCGCAAATACTCATGTAATACACATTAGTTATCGGACGGGAAGCCTTTAGGTGATTATTCACCCCTACTTACATTAATGAGGCGTGAGAGTAGAGTGATGAGCCACGGTGAAATTAATGACAACATCACTTCTTGAACCTCTTGGGTCTTAAATTCTTGCTCTTGCACCTCCGGCACTTTTCAGCGCCTGGTGGATTCCTTGCCCCACAATTCCTACATATCCAGTAGTTGAATCTGTGCTCAATGGCTATCCTAAGTTTCTCCGGGTCGCTAATTGGCATACGATTTGCGTAATCCACAAAGCCTTTTTATGCTTTTACCCTCACTAGAGCATCAATGTGTTTATATTAATTACTAGCTAGTAGACAGTCCTATGAATCCGCGCATCTGCGATTCACGATAGGTATTATCTACGAAGTTTAGTAATAGGGTTTAATATCGATGACCTTTACCTCATCTAATGGCTTGATGCCGTACTTCTCCCTAGCATCCTTAGGTACTGTGAATTGCCTACTGGCTGTGTTCCTGGTACGTAATAACTTAACCTTCTTCAATGTTATTTCCTGACCAAAATACTCAATTGTTATGTCGGCATACCAAGCATTCTCAATACCCAAAGCCTTAACCAAACTAGCCGGAATTAATACCTGGTAGTTTATGTATATTTTCGTTGTGTACGGTAGTTTGGTGATTACCATACTTCTCCTGACCCTCCTCACTCGAGTAACACCACCAGCTGCCATTTCTAAAAGCAAGACACTAATTTGCTTATTAAAGTTTCTAATGAAAGTTAGAAAAGGTAGGATACAGCAACATCGCAGGTACGAACACGCAGAATCCCTTTTAAAGGGTTTATGCACTTGCATTGGATAATGAGTATTGCAATCGACGTATTAATAATGGTCTCCCAACTAATAGCAATAATAGATCCCATGGGAGCACTACCCCTAATAATGAGCATGCCAAACATTGAGCAGACTTCGGTGTTTAGGAGAGCCCTCAGGATCATAGCTATAGCCGTACCAACCCTATTGATTTTCTTCGCCGTTGCAGGGCCATACATATTAACAGCATTTAATATAAGTATAGCCGACTTCAGGATTGCCGGCGGCATAGTCCTCCTGGTCATAGGTATTGATACACTAAGGGAGGGTGCGCCCAGAACCATGGGCTTAAGCCCTGAGGATTACGTGTTCGTACCAATAGTCACGCCAATGCTTGTAGGGCCTGGAGCTATAACGTCAGTGATGCTCTTCAGTACGTACTATGGACTACCTGAGGTAATAGTTAGTATAGCCATAGCGTCACTCATAACCTACCTAGTCATTAGGTTCGGCCTCCTAATCATGAAGGTGGTTGGGGTCAACATGCTGCGCTTCATTGGTAGGTTCATGAGCCTGATAATAATGGCGTGGGCGGTCTCCCTGATAATACAGGGATTGAAGGAGACAATGCTGATTTAGCACTTAAATGAAAAATAAAGGAAATATTGATTTTAATGGAAGCTATAGGGTAATAAAGCTCAACCAATTTGTATTTGCGATATTATTATGCTTTGCGGAAATCCACTGAGTGCCTGCGCCAATCCGTAGGTGTTTATTTGCCCAAGGCCATCCACAGGGTTCCACATGCCCTGTATTACCCAGTACAGTCCATTCTGGCCGCCCAGTGTTGGGAACATGGCACCGGGTATTCCCGTGTAGAACTGCTGTGTTGGGTATGCACTACCCCAGGCGTAGAATTGTGGATACTCATAGTAATACAGTAGGTATAGGTTCGGCGCCAAATCACCTATTACATACGATTTGCCAAGGTAGCTCTGGATCGTCGCCGTCATGCCGGTCGACAATGGTGTGGCTAGGCTTGTACCTCCTATTAAGTATGGTGGTATCACACCATTGAGTACGATTAGTACTCCGGTGAATGGGTTTGCATCAGCTGCGATGTCTGGGACACCCCTATGTCCCACGGTGTAGAAGTTAATGCCGAGGTCTGGCTCGTAGACGTAGATGTGCTCATAAATTATATGCACTAACGCCTGCCCTGGGGTTTCTGGAAATGCGAAGGAGTAACCACCACCGCTACCCCACATATAATATGCATTCCAATCCCATGCGTACTCAATTCTACTAGTTATCATACTACTAATTATGCCTTTGAGTGTTGTGCCACCTACGCCTGTGACCCATGGGTCGCTGGCTGGATTTAATACGCTGGCTTCCATAGGCATGTTATAAGCTAGCCAGTACGTATCAAAAGCACCCGAATCTCCAGATGCTGCGAATACGCCGATGCCCTCGGCTGCTGCCTGCATGAATATCTCGTCATAGGCATAAAGTAGGTTGTAGGCTGGTGGTGGGTAATAGAACATATCCTCATAAGCACCCCAACTCAGGCTTATGAAGTTGGCTAGGGAGTTATTAACAACGTACTCAATATCAACATACAAATCATCACCCGAGTCTGGGGATATTACGAGGAGTATGTTGGCACCAGGGGCCATGGTGTGGGCATACTCAATATCAAGAGCAGTCTCCCCAGCCCAACCTGCGGCAGTCGATATGTCCTGGGGCGTTAATACCGGAATGCCCGTTGGGTAAATGACCTTGCATTGCGTTGGGCTGTACGGTAAACCAAAGTGTTCACTAAATGTCTCTAGGTCGTTGCATGCCACCGACACGTACTTAGTCGGTACATACCTTGAGTTGAAGGTTGCCTCGTAAGCACCTGCGAAGTCTCCGAAGGCGTCGACAATAGCTATTGTTACGCCCTTCCCTGTGTACCCCGTGTAGCCATTGAATAGTGGTAATTCATCGTATATAAACTCGAGACCCTTTGGTAACCATACTTCAGCCATGCGGTACCTAACCTGTAGGGGTACTCCGTTGATTACTGTTACGTTCGTACTTAACACAGCGTTTACATTCGTCGTATTTAGATAAAGCATTTCATATTGCGGCTTAAATACAGGAGCCTTACTATTTACGTAGAAGTAGCCTATTGGTACGCATTCCCCAGCCAGTATCCATTGGCTTATGTTTGCAGGGGCTGTTTGTAGTGCTGTTAGGAAGTTGTCGACAGAGCTTGCATTTCCGGTTGCCTCTATGAGCATTGGAAATGTGTAATTAACGATTAAGCCGTACTGCGTCGCCAAGTCCTCGATGTACGTGAAGACATAACTAGGCGGTGAGTACCAGGAGGCGAACTGCTGTGGCGTGATGAACTCGTGGAAGTATGGGCTAAATGGGTTATAATACATTTGATTGAGAAGGGAAAGCAAACCATTACTCGTAGTCACATTACTTAACCTCAACCAAACAATGACGTGGGTAAGGTTGGAACCTGAAATGGTGGGAATTATCTCAGTGCACGTAAAGTACTGTGGGGTGCTTGATGGTCCAGGTGGGAGTTGCTGGGCGTTTATTGGTGCCGTTAGTGCTAGTATCAGTGTTGCTATTGCTATTATGAGTATTTTTCCACCGTTTGTCATAGTTCTACTATTTCCTCCTCTCTGTTTTAAACATTTCTCTCAATAATATACATACTTTGATTATTGATTTCCTAATATCGGTGTTTCATTAAATTTTCTATTCCAGATTGGGAAATACTCCTTATTAAGGCTGGGAAATCATCGTTAATGAACAATGTACTTTAGAAGGGTTGGTGGTGTGGGGCTTCTATTGGCTATGGCTAATTCGTTGAGTGGTATTATTTGGGGTGCTAACTCGGTGATGCTCTCGATATACATGCTCAGTATTGGTATGTCCCCAGCATTCATAGGCCTCGTTCTTGGGACATTCTCGTTAATGGGCGCACTTGGTTCATTAATCGTGGGTTACCTGGCCGATTTCATGGATAGGGTTAAACTTTTCATATTATTATCATTAATTAGTGGGTCATTGATACTCCTAATGATTACAGGTGTGCCTATCATAGTTTCTATAGCCTACCTACTCATTGCATTGTTTAATCGATATGTTGTATTGACAGCAATAGTTGGTGAGTATGCGAAGCAGGAAGATATCTCTGATGAGCTATTTAGCCTCTCATCAACCTTCAATGTAGCGTTTAGTGTTGTTGGTTCATTATTGGCAGTACTACCTGGTTACCTCGGGCGTTTTGGCTATGACCTGGTATTCCTGGCAGAGGCGGCGTCTCTATACCTAACGATACCCATGGTACTTAGGGCTGTTAAGTATCTAGATAAGTCCATACTGAATGTTAAGATTGAGAGATTGAGCTTAAGGGATTTGGGTAGATTACGTTCATCCTGGTTGTTAAAAAGGCTTATTCCTGAGGCAATAATAGGTCTTGGTGCTGGCATAATAATTCCATTATTCAGCCTCTGGTTTTACCTGAAATTCCACGTTGATCTTGCAAGCCTAAGTCTCGTGTATGCAATATCCAACGCAACGCTGGCGCTTGGTACGCTGATGGCACCAATAATATCAAGAGCCTTTCGCAGTAGGGTGATTTCTGTAGTCAGTCTTGAGGGTTTAGCCACGGTGGTGTTGGCCGTAATGCCATCAATATACAACTTACCCATATTGCTTACGTTGTTTATAATTAGGAATACGTTAATGAATATGGCAAACCCATTATTAACGTCATTAATTAATGAATTGGCACCTAGGGAGGAAAGAGGTCGTGTCTTTGGCATTTGGAATATGCTATCCTCAATACCCCGTGCAGTGGGACCAGGACTGGGTGGTTACTTAATGGATATTGGTTACCTAGACCTACCACTTTACTTGACCTCAATGCTCTACGCCACAGCAGTAGTTCTATTCTATATATTACTTAGGGATGTTGAGAGGAGGATGGGTGTGGTGTATACGCCCCGTTTTCCCTCATGCCTGCGTCTCTAATCACCAGTCATCCCTTGTCGGGACTGTGCCCCCATCCTCGGGGTATCATCGTTCACCGCCCACGGGGCTGGGCCTTAGGCCGCCTCCTTCACGGCATTCCGCTCAGGCAAGCAGCCAACACCCCAACCGGATTGAGTTTAAAAAACCTGATGGGAAATATCAATCTAAGAATCTCTCGTAATCGATTCTCCCCAGTTGTCTCAGGAAAAATATTAATTAATAAGGCGTATTGTGACTCCGGCGTGAATTTTCAGGAGAGAGTATCAAGGAGTATGAAGGGCATTAGTGACTCACTTAGTATATTGCTTGGACCTGGTTGGTTGGTGATGCTGGCTGATGTAGACGCGCCCAGTATTTTAACGGCTATGCAGAGTGGTTATTACACGGGCCTTGCCATGGTACCGTGGTTATTACTGTTAACAATACCGCTCTATTTCATACAGGAATTAACGATACGTGCGGCTTTAGGTAGTGGTAAGGGTATGGGTACAATACTTAGGGAGGTCTACGGTAGAGGTGTGGCTGCGGTATCGTTAATAGCCATGCTCCTGATAGACGGAGCTGCCTATGTTGGCGAGTATGCTGCAATAGCCGCCATAGGTACACTCTTTGGTATACCAATAACTATTTCAGTGATACTAGTCTTGGCATTCCATACAATGGTGATCCTCATGGGTGGTTCATATAAGAGAATCGAAAATACCCTATTAGTGATATCCGCCTTCATACTTGTTTATTTAGCGGCATTCGTAATAATACCCATAAACTCCCACGGCCTATACTCAGCAATAACCCTAATGACAACGCCCAACTCCTACACCAACACTTGGTACATATCATTACTCACCGCAAACATTGGTGCCGTAATAATGCCCTGGATGCTCTATTACCAACAATCCGCCATTGTAGATAAGGGATTGAGGAGAGAGCATTATACTCACGAGAGGTTTGAGACTGTGATGGGGGCCGTGATAAGCGAAACCCTAATGGTTGCTGGACTACTTGTTGGTTATTGGTTAAGGGTTAGGGAGGGGCTCGTTGATGGGTTTCAATCGGCGTTACTGTCAATTAATAAGGTCTTTGGATCCTATTGGTTCGCTACTGCAGCCATAGGTATGGTTGCCGCAGCCCTACTCGCAATATTCATAATAAGCCTTGGCTTTGCTTACGGGCTTAGTGAATACTTTGGTTGGCCCACGGGACTTAGTAAAAGGCTTTATGAAGCCAAGGGCTTCTATGCCTTCTATGCGATTGAGATTATACCCGCAGCCCTAATAGTACTATTTGCGAGGGAACTTACGACATTGATACTCAATATAATGATCTTCAACTCCATAGTCCTCGCAATACCCACATACTTACTTATTCACATAGTATCGCAAAGGAGAATCGTTGGCGATTACGCAATAGGTAAGGTAAGGGCCTTAATTCTATATGTAGTAACAACCATCATGGTGGCAGCAGGTATTTACGCAATAACCATGATCGCCTAATGAGTAGTTAGGTTAATTAGGGTGTTTGCTAAGTGTAGTAGGGGTTTGGAGTGAGGATATCCAATAGGGAGTTCCTCTATCTATTAGTGATCAAGGGTGTTAATGATAAGGGCTCAGGGGCTACAATCTTTGGTGTGGCGAAGGCCCTCGGCGTATCCACAGCCAGCGCCTATGAGGAGATAAACCACCTAATTAGGAAAGGCTTAGCGGAGAAGAGGGGGGACGGCATCTACATAACGGAGGAGGGCATTAGGGAAATGAATTCGCTGATAAGGGCTCATAGGGTTATTGAAACCCTGCTTGTGAAGGCGGGCATTGACCCAGATAAGGCCTGCGAGCTTGCTAAGATGTTTGATGAAACACTCCCCGAGGAGGTTGTTGAGAAGCTCTATGAATACCTAGGAAGACCTAGCAAATGCCCCCATGGTAGGGAAATACCAAGCACCTAGATAATTAACCTATATATGCGTTAATGCTTAATAGGGAGTTTATTTTCATAAGGCTAATGAGGTATGTATGGGTAAATGGTAAATTAGTCTCCGAAAAAGAGGCCGTAATACCCATACTAACACATGCGCTTCACTACGGCACATCAGTCTTCGAGGGAATCAGGGCCTACTGGAACCCTGACCTAAACAATCTATACATATTCAGAGCTCGAGAACACTACGTTAGATTCCACAACTCAGCTAAGATAATGGGTATAAAGATTGATTATGGCATTGATGAATTAATCGACGCAACCGTAGAGTTGCTAAGGGCTAACGAAGCCCGTGAAGACGTTTACATAAGGCCCATAGCCTTCGTGTCAGCGAGCACCGTGAATCTCGATATCCGGGATCTCGAGGTTACAACGGCAATAATAACCATACCCTTTGGACGATACCTGGAGCCTAAGGGGGTTAGGGCTAAGGTTGTTAGCTGGTTAAGGATTCACAATTCCATGTTCCCAATGCGCGCCAAGGTCGGCGGAATATACGTCAACTCAGTCCTAGCCCTAATGGATGCAAAGAACTCTGGTTTTGATGAGGCAATAATGCTTAATCGTGACGGCTACGTTGCGGAGGGTAGTGGGGAGAACATATTCATTGTTAAGGACGGCGTACTCCATACGCCACCAACGTACGATTCAATACTTGAGGGTATAACCAGGGCTACAATCATCGAGGTGGCGAGGGACTTGGGGCTTAATGTCATTGAGAGGAGGATAACCAGGGAGGAGCTTTACACGGCCGATGAGGTGTTCTTCGTTGGTACGGCAGCCGAGGTCACGCCCGTCGTGAACATAGATGGTAGGGTGATTGGCGATGGCAAACCGGGACCAATAACGCTCAAGATAAGGAATTATTACATGGATATAGTTCACGGTAAGGTGGATAAGTACAGGCATTGGTTAATCCCCGTCTATTAATGTCAAGAGTTTGAATTAATAGACCTTAAATATTCGCCGTAAAAGATAAGAACTGCCATGGATAATGAATTGGCAAGAATACTCATAGAAAGGCGTGAGCTTCTCACAGTTATGAGGCATCTAAAGAGGGCTGGCATTGATTATGGCAAGTCCATATCCAGGAACACAGGGTTGCCATTGCAAAACGTCCTGGAAATCCTTGACGAGCTCGAGAAGTTGGGATTGATAGAGAGGGTTCAGGGCAAGGTTTTGAAGAGGAGTGAGGCTCGTTATAAGTTGAGTAACGAGGTTCGTAAGCATCACGTGTACTATAGATTAAGTAGGCAGGGCGAGCTTATACTCAGAGAGCTCAGGTCCTCAGAGTCCTAGAATGGTTTTTAAGCGCAGCTCTAATTCCCGATTCTTCGTGAACAACAACCGCGAAGTCCTCATCTACGCTATCTCCCTATTCCTAGTAACCTTCGCTGTAAGGGCTGTGAACAACATGGTTGGGACGACAACACCCCTCTTGGCTAAGTATGGGTTCTCATTCTCAAACGCGTTAGTTGGGGTCTTGACGTCGGTTGTGGCGGCGGTTAATTTACTCTCAATAATACTAATCAACGCGAGACTACCAAGTCGCCTAAGGAGAGCATTCTTTATGGTGTCTAACGCAACCATACCAATACTACTCCTTTTATACTACCTCTCCAACTCAGTGGACATATGGGTTATCAGCATAGTCACCGGCTTCGCGTATGGCTTGATCGTACCCAATCTATTGACCTCCGCAAGCATCTTCGGCGACCAAGCAACAGCCGAAAGGCTACTCGTCCTATATACTCTAGCCCTTAGTACAAGCTTGGTTGTCGGCCCATTACTTGAAACATACCTATTGACGCATCTCAATTATAGATCCGTGTACCTACCCTTCATACCACTAGCCGTGCTAGCCCTGGCACTCTCATTTAAGCTAAAATTCCCGCCAGACCCACCACGAAATCGAGGATACTCGGCGATTCACGGTAATGTACTTCGAAATAGGGGGTTGGTCTCTGCGATGTTGGCGACAACAACCTATAGCGTGCCCTTTGCGGTGTTCACAGCCTTTATAGCGATATACGCACAATCAATATACCATGTATCTAAGTACTTGGCTTACTTCTCTTTCGTACCCTTCTTCCTTACCTCATTCCTTACCAGGCTTTACCTAACGGTTAGGGTACCGAGGGGGTTATTTCTGCCCATGTTGATATCTATAACGATAACCATAGTTGGTATATCAATGCTTTATTTATCACCGACATACACGGCATTCCTAGTAGCAATGACATTGCTGGGTGTACCGCATGGATCAACCTACCCATTATCGACACTAATGGTTAGTAGGGGTACGAGTATTGAGGAAAGGAATGTGGCTAATTCCTACTTCTGACTACCAAACTTAAGCCTAACCCAATCCCTTGTCTGTAGGGACCTCCTTACAAAAATTGGTAGATAGTTACCTAACCTCCTAATTTCATCCTTAGCAACCGTATTCCACGCAGGGCATTCCTTATCGATGTATGCACCATCAACGTCATCATAGACGAGCGGGTATAATGACATAGTTGCCGGGATGAGAGAATGGGCAGTCGGTCCTCACGCCAGCACTACCTTTGGTAGTTTCTCTATTATTTGCTTTGGTACGTGTTGTTGTGTTTATTATGGTTGTATATGCTCCTCATAAGTATTGCGTGCATTGTTGGTGTTGCCGTTTTGTGCCTATGTTCGTAGTGCCTTATAAATCTAGTTGTTAAAATGATTGTTGGGTGTGGGTGTGGATTGGCCGCTTGGGTGGTTAATGACGTATCGAGGTGTTGATTGCCAGTTGTGGAGCTTCGTTTACAGTAAGTGCATGGAATCAGAACTTTGCAGCGAGGTGGCTAAAATGCTCGTGGGTGAACTTAGGAAACATAGGTGCTTTGATTATGCACCTAATTAGGTGCTTTGCTGTGGGTGGGTTTAAAATCAATGGGCCGCCGAGGATCGGCAAAGGCCCAATGACTAGTAAGGAAGTCTCGGATACAAGCAACGAAGCCTCCCTGCCCAAACCCACCCAGGCAGGGAGGATAGAAACATGCACCGAGTTGATAAGCAAGGCAATGAAATGCCTAGGCAATGGCGATAAGGATTGCGTCACGAAACTCATTGAGGAGTTGGTAAAGGCAAACTGCCACAACGGCTATGCAGTTGGTAGGGAAATTGCGGATAAAGTTAGGGATGTAGTTCATGAGTTGTGGTTGGTGAGCGATAATGAGTGTAGGTGCGAGTTACTAAAGATACTTAAAGAACTTGGCATAACGAAAAAATGGGTTAGGAATGCAGTACGTACATCACCGCGATATTTAAATGAATATCTTCTTATTAGGTGTAGAATTAGCTGGGAGAACAGGACAACGAGGTACGAAGTTATCAAGAACGCCGAGGACATACTAAGGAGGATAGGTTGGGATGAGATTAGGATGTGCGAGGAGTTGTGGCGATTCGTCGGCGTTGACGTCAATGTGTTTAGGAGATACGGAATAGAGCCGTGTGTTTGGCTAAGCGATTTAGAACTACTGGGCGACTTAAGGAGACCCTATTGGTTTGGAATGGCTGAAACTGATTTGACGATTATGATACGCGGTGGATCGATCAGGTTGGCATTAAGTACTACGAATACTATTGATGCTGTGTTTTTCGTAAAATTACTAGACACGGTCAAGGTAAGCTTAGTAATTGGATGGAAAAGAACGAATCTGCCCGCCATAAAATACGCAGATAAATTAATTTCTTTGGACTACTACGTAAACCTAAGCACTGATAAGTGGTCTTGGCCGATTAAGCTTAGTGCTGACGAGCTCGAGAGGATAATCAAGGGCTTCACCGATGAGGAGCTTGCGGAGTTTGTGGGTGGCGCAATCGATGGGGATGGGAGTGTGCGGTATGTGGAATCCGTCTATGTAGGGATTATGGTTTGTAAAAACTGCCCGAAGAGGGCAATTCTCGATGTGTTAAAAGAAGTCATTGCCAAGAGGTTCGGCATCATTGGCGATATTTATCATTATGAAAGTGAAGATGCCCTAGAATTCCACGGCGAGAATGCTGTTAAGCTGCTTAGGCGTGTTGCCAAGTACATGCACCATCCACTCCGCCGCCTAAGGGCCGAGCTGATTTTGGCGCTTTACGACGGGAGAATAAGCCTTGAGGAGATCGAGAGACTCTATGAGCAGACAGAGTATGAGCGCGGTGCACCGGACGTAAAACGCAACCACGCCCTAGAAGCCCTCGTCCGAGCGGCCCCACAAACCCACACCCACGGGGTTTGGGTAGGCCTCAGTGACTAACCACCTCAGTTCCCATTTTACTCTCATCCGCGTACCAGGGAGTAATAGCCATAGTGGTGCCGGCAATGTTTGGTTATCTTGCTGACTTCATGGGGCTTCGTCTATCAATGATTCTATTGCTAATACCCGTCATAGTGATATCCATAGCCTTTGTGTGGTTTTACCTACGTTCAAATCTCGAGCACCTAAACTGGGAAAAGCTTCCTCTTATCAAGTTCCTCCTTAAGCCTATCAATCGGTAATGTGGAGATGGGCTCCACATTTAGTAGATGGGCAAGCACCAACGTGGTTATGCCCAGGAATGTCACACCATACATCTCACTCTCAAGCGGCGTTGATCCCTCAAGCTTTACGACTAACGGTTTCGCGCCAAATGATGAAACCACGTCCAACAGCGTCTCCAGGTACCTACCCTCATAATCATTGGGGCCCATGATTGCTATGTGCCTAAGCCCTACCTGCTTTGTTGTTACTGCGGCAATGTCATTATGGGCTCCCTCGGGTATTATGGATACTATGGCGAAGTACTTGGCGTTCTCGTTAAGGTCATTCTTAAACCTAATACCAACACCGCGTCTGCTCTCGCCAACCCAAATAATGGGTATAGCGTTTAGTAATTCCCCAGCCAACCTCTCAGCCTCATCAATAGCCTTCAACGCCCTCTCCATGCCGGAAATACCACTTTCCAGCTCATTAGCCACCGATGCAATACCAAACCTCTCCAGAATGATTAGGGTTGGGTATAGTAGGGATGGGAGTCCATACCTCGGTGCGGACGCCTTTGGAACTAGCACAACTGGTACGCCTTTATTGCTGAGTATCGTACTCAGCTTACCACCGGTAGTTACACCGATGATCGGGTAACCCCTGGATAGAGCCTCATTGGCGCTCATTATCGTTTCAGCCGTATTTCCCGAGTAGCTGATCGCTATTACGAGGGGTTTCGATAACCTCCTTGGAAGCCTCATGTTCTTGCTAACAATGATGGGGACCTTACAATCCCAGAACCAGCACAGGTCACTCACAATATCACCAACAACACCACTACCACCCATTCCCGTGATTACCACGGAGTCCACCTCACCGCTGTAATCAATTACCCTACCATCAATGTTTACCTTGACGTTTCGAATATCCGCGGGCACATTCAGTATTGATTCACGGGCTAGCGACGGCCATCTTGGGTAGTCTATCAGGTTTATCGCGACCACAAGCCATAGGTTTGCATGAGGTTTATTAAATTTGAGTTGTAAGGTTTAAGTATTTCATCGATTCATAGGAGGGCAGTGCTGTTTAGGGTTGTTATTAACAATGAGGTTGAGGTTAGGAGGAGTTGGGATTGGGATAGGGTATCCAGGGTTAAGGATAGGTTGAAGGAGCTTGGCTTTAGGTGGAATGGTGAGTACTGGTCTGGCAAGGTCTACTCGCTATCATTGATTAGGGAGCTGAAGGAATTGCTGGATCTTACGGGTGATGAGGTTAATAGAATAACGAGGTCTATCATTATTAACTCAGCAGGTGGTGCCATCGGTGTTGAAAGCCTCGAGGGCTTCGAGTTAATACCAAGCGACTGTATCCTGAGTGAGGAGGGAGGTCTATATGTAATATCACTATCATGCTTAATAAGGGAGTTCGTAAAGGGCGATAGGAAGTACATAGGTAGTGCCTCGTCATTCGAGGAGTACATCGATAAGGCTGTGGAGATTATACGGAACCAATTCATTAACAAGCCCGTGGTCGGCGACTTGGAACTGGCCATTAGGAGAGCTAGGGATTTTGCCCTTTCCAATGATAAGTTAAGGGCGGTATTTACCAGGAGGGTTGAGTGGTGGACCGCTAGGCTTGGCTTAGATACTGTTGAGCTTCACTTCCTATCTAAGGAGTTTTATGAGGGGTTGAGGAACCTGACGGTTCCTTACTATGTAGTTGATAAGGAGGGTAACCTGAACAAGCATGATTTGAGACTGATACGTAAGGATGATGTGGTGAAGGGTGAGGATAGGGTTGTGGTGAGGTTTCCGGTCTTCATTAGAGATACGATTAAGGAGTTATTGGTGAAGGGTGGTTACAGGGTAGTCGAATTGCCGTGGGCTCCAAGGACCATCCAAGTACCCAAGGACGAGATAAGGTTATTACCATTCCAGGAAAGAGCCGTTGGTAAATGGCTTGAGGCTGGTAAGAGGGGCACTGTGGTTGTGCCAACCGGTGGTGGTAAGACATTCATAGCGCTGAAGGCTTTAGCGCTTGTTAAGGTGCCAACGATAATCCTCGTAATTACCGAGGAACTCATGAACCAGTGGCACGAGAGGTTAATGAAATACCTAGGCATTAATGCCGGTAGGTTGGGTGGTGGGTTTGATGATGTTAGGGAGGTTACGGTGGCGATCTACAACTCTGCCGTCAATAGAATAGCCAGTATAAGCGATAAATTTGACCTGGCAATATTCGATGAGGCTCATCACGTACCAGCAGACACGTTTAAGGAGGTTGCCTTCAAGCTCAGGGCACCCTATAGATTAGCGCTCTCAGCCACTCCCAAGAGGAATGATAACAATGAGCACTTAATATTCCTGAGCTCGGGCGACATTGTTTACCAAGCCGATTATAGGGATATGGTTGAGGCAAGGCTTGTGGTGCCGATTAGGCACTTCAGGATCTACGTTGATTTAACGCTTGAGGAGAGAAGGAACTATGAGAGGGCTGGGGATAATGCCATAGTGCTCAGGAACATAGCAAGCACAGCTAGTACTAAGTTGAGTGTTGTGGTGCCTATAGTGAAGTCTGAGGTTAACATTGGTAGTAAGGTGATTGTGTTTACACAGTTCATAAAGCAAGCTGAGGAGTTATACAAAGTGCTTAGGGATGAACTTGGATCCATCGTTGCCCTAATAACGTCGAAGACTGGAGATAGGGACTCAATATTCAGGGCATTTGCTAGGGGTGTGTACAAGGTCATAGTAACCACAACGGTGCTTGATGAGGGCATTGATGTCCCAGATGCCGATGTTGCCATAATAATGTCCGGCACAGGTTCGCAGAGACAAATGATACAGAGGGTTGGTCGTGTGGTTAGGGCTACGAATGGTAAGGTTGAGGCTAGGGTTTACGAAATAGTTACCAGGAATACAATAGAGGAGGCATTGAGTGAGGAGAGGCATGTGAAGGGTGAGGTACTTGAGGTTGAGTGCAGAAGGTACCTGGCAGGTGAGCTTCAGAGACTAATAAATCACATCATGAGCACAACATCACTATTTAAGTCGTAGAGTGACTTTTAATTCCTGGTGAGGCTATTCTAATGTGAAGTTCCTTGAGGAGCTAATGAACCTGTTATTTCAGGAGTATGGTGAATTAATACTAACCATAGTATCCGTACTGCTTTCCGTAGTCATAACCACGGCCTTCATGGGTGTTGTAAAAAATGAACTTACGTTAATTAAGGAACTCAATAACGTAGTTCATAGTATTAATGAGGCGATTGGGTAATGATTAGGTACTTGCTAACTACGGTCTTGATTATTGCGACGTTAATATTAATAATTACAATAGCAGGATTTCTCTTAAATACCATACTAACCCTTGACTCATTAACCCATTACTCGGTGGTGATCGTAAATGGTACTGGTAGATTCATTGGTATTTCCTGATTTGATTGTGGTAATAATCCTCACAATTGTGGCATTAATACTAATTATATATTTAACCAGCTTACTCGTGAAACTATCAATAATTAACTATAGGGCATCAATCAGCGCATTCCTGTTCACTAAGTGCTTAGACGGCGGTATTTCAGGTATTAATTACCTCAATCACGTAACGATTACAGAAGACAAGCCATTATCGGGGAATTACTTAATAATATGCCCTAGAATCACGGGCAGTGGTTACGACATCAACGTAACTGTGTATATAGCATACGTTAGGTGAGAAATCATGATCTACAAATCGCTCCTACCAATAGTCATAACATTGATAATCATGGTGACAATAACAACATACCTAATTAACTATGTGAATTACGAAACAAATGAGGCATCGCTTTACGAAAATAGATACCTAGTCAGTATCAATGTTTTTAAACAATTGAACGAGACTTTACCATCGATAATACAGAACGAGGCATGTACATTAATATCCAACCCCATTAATTATACATGCGAAACGCTCGGTATAAATACCACGGATATCATAGCCAACGTATTAGGCATTATAAGTAATAGAACGAGTAGTATTGTGCATTACGAAATCATGAGCTACGGAGTTTATGGTAGTGGTAACGAGACAATATACCGTGCAACAATTATTGCAATGACACAGGATGATGAGATAGAAGGTATGGTGAGTACCTCATACCCAATTAACCTATGTCTTTATTCCCAAGCCATTAAGGATCTCATGAATAATCTCAGGGCTAATTTAACGGTATATGCCAACAATATCACAGAAGCTATACAAATAGTGAACAGAGACGTGTCCAATAGGGTTGAATTGCTCGGCGATAAGTACGTGAAAATCACCATTTATTATGAAGGAGTATTCAGTATGGTTAGAAGGACAAGTAATCAAACAACCTATGTCGGGCAGATTCACTACACGATATATGCCACACCAAATAACGAAAATTATTGCAACAAAACAACGGTGTACTCAGGCGATTTCTACGTTATTGTCATCATCAACAAGTACGTTAACGAGACGCTATACTTCTCAATAAATGGGCTAGTAAATAATCATGCTGCGCAGTGATGGCGTACCTCTGGAATTAACGGGTTAATTTATTAAAGGAGGTTGGGTTTAGTTTTATCGTGATTAATGAAATCGTGGGTTCCGAAGTCAGGAATATTCTCGTTATCGGTATTGGAGGCGGTGGCGACGTTGTAGGCTCAACAATAACATACAACTTAGCTGTGAATGAGGGCATTGATGCCGTATTAGGCGCGGTGCTCTGGGAAAGGTATGTTGTCGATATAATACCTGGCCCCATTAAGATTGATGAATTAAGGAATACTGAATACCTGGGTAATTACGTGGCAGTTGTTAATGGGGACACCTACGCAATTAGGGGTGGCAGGCGTATTACACCTCAGATAGCTAATGTACTCAGTGTAGTAAAGGATGATGGAATTGGAATTAGCATTTCAGGTTCCATCATAGATATAGCGAGCGAGCTTAGTGATTACGTGAGTAAGTACGGCATTGATGCGGTGATAGGCATAGATGTTGGTGGTGACTCGATAGCCATTGGCAATGAGGAGGGATTATACAGCCCATTGGCTGATAGTTACGCAATAGCCATTCTCGCAAAGGTCCAGGAATTAACGAACATACCCGTAATACTCGGCATAGCGGGTCCTGGCGTTGATGGGGAGTTGGATAGGGATTACGTATTGATGAGGATAAGCCAATTGGCAAGTAAAGGCGCATTCCTAGGTGCGTATGGACCAACACGCAGCGACATTGCACTGCTCGAGGACCTACTCAGCAAAGCCGTTACGGAAGCCAGCGCGCTTGTTTATAGGGCTGCCCGCGGATTCTATGGAAGTGCCAATATTCGCGGAAGCACGAGAAGCGTTAGGCTAGATATAGTCTCGTCACTCACGTATTACCTAGATCTTAAGATAGTGCTTGATGATTTACCCATGGCAAGCATGCTGATTAATGCCAATGTTAAAGACCCTTGGGATGCCATGAGATTACTAAACAGTAAGGGTATAATGACCGAATTGAACTTTGAAGAGGAGGTGTACAAGTACTATAAGGCTAAGTCGAGAATTCCAAGTCCCGAGGAGGCGTACTTAATGATTAAGGAGATCAAAAATAAAATAAAATCAATAAAACAGACTGCGAGGTAGGTTTCCCAATCCATCGGATATTAGATTTCACTAGGTTATTAATATGAGGATACACCTTACAATCTATTTTGAAACTTAGATTTCATTCACTTACTAATCGCCAGCCTCCTCGTAAAATAATGCATAGTCCTTCTCAGCCTCACGCATTAACTGCAACTGTGATATCCTCTCCTCAGCCTTCCTATACATATTCGCGAACTCTATTATCCTAGCCCCCACATCCTCAGCCCTATCAAACCTAGCCGGGTTATATACGAACTTCCTTCTATCGTTACCCTTAATAGTAACGACATAACCTTCAACAACACCGGTAGTCGGTATTTTACCCAGTTCCCCACCTTCACCCCTAATTAGAAATACGTAACCCTTCCTTGAACCATCAGTGAACGTAACCCTAACGAGCACTAGGGCTATGTGGAACTCCCTGAGTATGTTTGTGATTACGTCCCTATACCTCTCGTACTCACGAACATAGGGCAGTCTCTCAACGAGCACCAAGTCATCCCTATTAAGGTCACTGAGTAGTTCGTTCAGCATATCCATTACCGACCTACCCGTATTAACAACACTCATCAACACATGGATGCAGGAAATACAATAAATGTTTTACCTAATACATCAACTCTCCCTAACAGCCGATTGCAGGTAAAGAACCCTGTAACTATTCCTAATCCTTATGAGGGCTAACGTAAATATTTGGTCGCCACCGACGCCCTTACCCTCAGCAACAACTCTGACATACCTCGCATCATTGATTGAGTTTACGATATTGCCATCTATGTCGAACAATGTGATATCCTTAATGCTTAACCCAGTATTAGTGAATACGTTCTCTATGCAATCAATTACAAATGATTCATCTATATCATAGCATTTACCGCCCATGAATTCGTTCATGATCTTTCTATGCAACTCGTAAATCCTCCTATCAACTTCGCTCATTAATTACGTGAATTTAACAAGTCTTTAATTTATTTTGTACCGTGGAAAAGAAAAAGTCGTGAAATTTAACGTAAGTTTAATTCACATTTTATATTGTATTATTTGAGTTAGGGTGATGACTCCGCTAATCTATCGAGCATCTGAATTCTCCTTGCGGGGTGTGGATGTGTCATGAACAGTTCCTCCAATATTGAGGGTTTATAATGCCTCCAATACTCAATTAGGGAGTCCACATTACCCTCTATCTCCTCAACACTAACTGGTGGTGCGAAGAATAGCATCCTTAGTGTGCCGTTTGTCGTCCTCTTAACAATGTTTGGATCCGTATAAAGCGTTATCTTAGCAAGAGCCCTCTGTAGGTTGTGTGCGCCGTTCTCCACCGTCAATGTGCCATTAACGTCTGCATAAGCCTCTCTAAGCCTATTTATGTACAGCACGAACAGTTGGAATAGGAAACTGACAGCAAGGAGGGCAAGCCCTATCAATAGTAATAAACCACCACCGTTGTTCCTACCCTCAGACCAACCACCCCATAGTCCACCCCACCATAGCGACCAACCTAGCCAGTATATTACGGTGGGTATTAAGCCAACAGCCATCAAAACCTCCACATCCCTATGCCTCAGGTGACCAATTTCATGACCAAGCACCGCCTTCAACTCGCTTGGCTTCAAAATCCTGAGCAATGGTAATGTTATTGCAACCCTTTTACCAGCCACGGGGCTTCCATAAGCGAAGGCGTTTGGGAATGGCACATCGGCAATGAAAACCCTGGGCGTATCCTTAAACCCATTAGCCCTAGCCACATCAGCCACCATGTCATAAACCCAACCATATGTTGGGTCATCAGGCTTAACCTCATGGGCCCTATACATGATATTAATCATGTAAGGACCAATCAACCATTGAAAGAGCGTTAGGAAGAACGCCATGACCACGAGACTCGTGACCATGGCAATGCCACTAATCGAACCCTTTGTTATCCACAACATTAACCCGTAAGTAAATGCCCCACCTAGCAGTAGTATCGCTATTATTGCCAAAGCCATCTTAAGCCTAAATACTAATAGTGACGCATTCATAGCGAGATTATTGAGACGACACTAATTTTAAACCTATCTCACGATATTCCTATTATGAACCTGGCATCCGCAGCATAAGCTCCCTTACCCCTCTCGAGGATAATGATGGGGTTTAGATCAGCCTCTACGATGTTTGGATTATCCGAAAGAAGTTCGGAGAACCTAGTTATTATGTAGACCACGGCCTCCTCATCCCTAGCGGGCATGTTTCTATAACCATTGAATAATCTATAGCCCCTTATTTCCCTAATCATTGTCCTAGCATCCTCCTCACTAACGGGCACTATCCTAAAGCTGACATCCTGGAGTACCTCCACTAAGACACCACCGAGACCAAAGGCTATCACATGCCCAAATATTGGGTCCTTGGTGGCACCAACTATGGTCTCCAAGCCCTCAGGCACCATCTTCTGCACCAGGAAACCACTCACCCTAGCATACGGCGCCTTCTCCTTAATATTGGACCTAATTCTCTCACACGCGCTCCTTAATTCATCATCATTGCTTATATTTAGTATAACGCCACCAACGTCAGATTTATGAACTATATCGGGAGAAACCACCTTAAGAACTATTGGGTAACCAATGTCTTTAACGACTCTAAGTGCCTCATCAACGTCCTGAACAAGGGCAAAGTCGGGAACTGGGATGTTGTACTGCCTAAGTAACTCAAAGGATTCATGCTCAAGTAGCTTATACCTACCCTCCTCAATAGCCTTTGCAATTATTGGGTTCATGCTACCCACCCCCTGATTGCACCCTTAATCTTGGCATACTCGTATAGGGCCCATAGGGCCTTAGCGGCTCTATGCGGAGCGTGGTAAACGGGTATCCCACTCTCCTCCAAGTGGCTCTCGAACTTAGCCACATATTCATTACCACCAAAGCTAACAACAACTATTGGCTTATTAAACCTCCTTGCCTCCACGATGTAGTTGCCTAGGTTTATGGTTAGGCCAGGTATCTGCATCAGGGCTATTATTAGGGCCATGTCAACGTGATTCGTGGGTAGTACGGTGTCTAGCACAAACTTGTACATGGCATCTGTGGCGCTACCCGTCAAATCTATTGGATTGCGTGTAACAGCTAATGGTGGCAATTGCTTCCTAAGAATTTCCTGCAAGCTCTCCGAGAGTTCTGGTACCTGCAGTCCACGCGTATCTAACGCATCAACTGATTGTATACCCATACCTCCGCTGTCCGTTATAACCAACACCCTGTTTCCCCTCGGTAGTGGTTGTGTCGCCAGGGCCTTGGCCATGTCGAAGGCATCCGTTAAGTTATCAGCCTCAATAACCCCCGCCTGTCTTAGCATTGCTCGGTATATTTCGTAGTTGCCAGCCAATGCAGCCGTGTGGGACTTAACAGCACCTGATGCGGCCTTGGTTCTTCCGGCCTTATATACAACCACCGGTTTTATACCAACGACCTCCCTCAACACATCAAGCAGTTTCTTGCCCTCCCCTGGGTATTTCAACCCTTCCATGTACATTACGACGACCTTGACCCTACTATCCTTAGCCAGGTATTCGAGTAGTTCTGCTTCGTTTATGTCGAGCTTGTTGCCGTAGTTTACGGCTAAACCAACGCCGATATTCCTCCTGGCAGCCCAATCAAGGATTGCACCAGCAACAGCACCACTCTGGCTAATCAATGCGAGGGGACCAGGTTTAGGCCTACCCATCCTATCCTCAGGGAGAAAGAACGTGTCCAAACCATTAAACGCATTATAAACACCAATACAATTGGGCCCAAGTACTCTTATTCGATTTAAAGCAACCTTCTTAAGCTCCTCCTCCAACCTGGCACCCTCCTCACCAACCTCACTAAAACCACCACTAATTATTATGGTCACCTTAGCACCCTTCCTAATACATTCGTCAGTTACCTTAGGAACTGCTGGTGCGGGAACGGCGATGACGCATAGATCAACCTCATCCTGAACATCAAGAACGGACTTGTAGTACTTAGTACCATTAACCTCGTCATACCTGGGATTCACAAGGTAAACCTTGCCCTTAAACTTCGTTAGTAGGTTCTTGGTAATAACACCACCAACACTATTTTCCCTAGGTGTTGCACCAATTATTGCAACCGATCTAGGATTGAACAATAAATCCAACGGTGATGTTATTGTTAATTCTACGGATTTACCACTCTGAACCTGCGATTGCGGTTCCATAATTATCGAGGTGTCCTCATAGTTATTTTTTAAAAACCTTTCTATTGATAAGTAAATAAACTATTTATTTCTGGTAGTTGTGAAATTCAATAAAATATTTTTACCCTAAACCAAGTTATTGAGATAAATTACTAAATATCTTCGATAAAAAATAATTTAAGCATTAAATTAGATAGATTAAAATTTAAAAGGAAGAAAATATCAGCTTTACCGATGGGAAGGTCGGAAGAACTTCTTAAGGAACTAGATGAGTACTTGATGACGAACCTATACCCAACCCATAAGATTGTTGTTAGAGAGGCTCGTGATGTGTACGTGTACGATGTTGATGGTAATGTTTATCTCGACTTCATGACCGTGGTAACAACGGCATTACTAGGTCATAATCCGCCTGGGCTTGTTGATGCCATAACAGAGACCGCAAAGAGACTGGTGGCTGGTAATGGTTATAACTGGTACACGGAGGAGTTGTTGAATGCTGCAAAGGCCGTACTCAGCCTATTCCCTGACAAGAACATGTACAATAAGGTACACTTCAAATTAAGTGGTTCGGAGGGTATTGAGTTAGCCCTTAAGATAGCCAGGAGGTATACGAAGAACACCTACGTGATGTACCTAATGGGTGGTTACCATGGTAGGACGTACCTAACGGGTGTCTATCATGGGATGAGGAGGAAGGAGTATGGACCATTGCCACCAGGCACGTTAGTGGCACCATTCCCATACCCATACAGGTGCCCATTCGGGGAAATGCCACCCGAGGAGTGCGGTAAGGTGGCTGTGGAGACGATAGAGTACTACATAAATTATGTGGCGATAAAGGATGTTTGCTGCCTCGTGACGGAGCCAATACAGGGTGTTGGTGGTATTGTTGTGCCGCCCAAGAACTTCTTTGAAGACCTTAAGAAGATCCTAGACACCTATGGAATACTGCTGATATTTGACGAGGTTCAATCGGGCATGGGTAGGACAGGCACAACCTGGGCCTTTGAGCAGTTCAACGTTAAACCTGACATAGTGGTTGCCGCCAAAGGCATGACCGGTGGACTACCGGCATCCGCGGTTGTTACCCGTAAGGAGATAGCATCGGTTATGCAATTGAACGATGAGCACTCGACATTTGGTGCCTCCGCATTAATAATGGCTGCGGTTAAGGCTACGGTCGATTACTACAATATCCATAAGGAGGAACTCCTAAGCAATGCAAGGAAAATGGGTGATTACGCCATGAAGAGGCTAATGGAGCTTTACGACAAACACCCACTCATTGGTGATGTCAGGGGTTTGGGTCTAATGATTGGTATAGAGCTTGTTAAGAATAGGAAGACGAAGGAGCCAGCCACTAAAGAGACAAGTGACATATGCCTAAACAGGGCTTTAAAGAGGGGCGTGCTTTTCGTCACCAGTGGTTGGAATGGTAACGTGATAAGGTTTGCGCCTCCATTGACCGTTAAGCAGGAGCACATAGATAAGGCGATAGATGCCTTAGATAAGTCGCTAGGTGAAATTGAGAAGGAGGAGAATATAAAGTAATCAGAATAGTAATGAGGGCCTTAAAATTAATTTTCACCAAGGACTTTTCTAATCCTGCCCTCAAGTATCTTCTTAGGCACAGCACCAACAACGAAGTCTGCAGGCTCACCATCCCTGAATATTATTACCGTGGGTAAACTCATCACACCATATTTAGCAGCCACATCAGGCCACTGCTGCGTATTTAATCTACCAAAGGCTACGCACGGCATCTCCTTAGCCAAGGCCTTCATTATGGGCTCTAGCAGGAAACATGGAGCACACCACGGCGCCCAGAAGTCCACAACAACAACCTTCCTACTCCTAACAAAGCTCTCGAAACCATCCTCACCAAGCTCAACAACATCATTCCCAGCCTTCAACAACTCCCTAGCCTTCCTCTCTATTATCTTATTCAACTCCTCATCATTTCTATCCCTATCCATTGTCATGAATTAACCGAAAACTTATCCAAATTTTAAACATTACTCAGTCAATAATAAGACAGGAACAACAGATAAATCGAGTAATGCACAAAACATACGATGATTCGCTTCACCATTAAGGAATAAAATATGTACATACCACGAAAAACCAACTCACAGGAGACCTTTTTAGATGCAGGACTTAGGTTTGAGGAAATTAAAATAATTCTATCTCCGTAGGAGTCTCATTTATTTTAAGGAACAGCCGATGTCTTAGTGTTCGGCGGCGAGGATGCTATTAAACTGCCTAGGCTGATTAGACCATTTGTGCATCATCCGCTCAGACGCTTAAGAATCGAGCTGATCCTGGCGCTTTACGACAGGAGGATAAGCCGTGAAGCATTCGAGAAACTTTTCGAAATGACAGAGTACGAGTACGGAGGTCCAGACGCAAAACGCAACAACGCCCTAAACGCCCTCGCCCAAGCAGCCCCACAAACCCACACCCACGGGGATTAAAACAATTTCCAAAACCAAACCGAGAAACATAGAACAAAATTCGATGGCGCCCCGGCCGGGATTCGAACCCGGGTCACGGGCTCGACAGGCCCGCTTGAGCGGTGCCTATGGCACCTATACTAGACCGGGCTATACTACCGGGGCGTGTTGATTCTTTCGTGGTTGATTTTTAAGGCTTTCTTTAGGATTATGGATTATGGGATTTTATGTATAATCAAGTGGGTGCCTATGGTAATGTTCTTTAAATATCGTTAAACTATATGATGCATTTAATGGCTTTTAGGCTTTAACGATATTATGTATTTGCTTAAGCCTTCTGTTTTTATAATGACGCTTTGAAACTTTGTAGTGCGATATTTATCCTGTTTAGCTCCTTGTCTGTCGGTATTCCATTTACACTTATAGCATCTATTATTGTAAAACCTGCCGTCTCTAGCCTTGACTTTATACGCTTTAATACCACATCACCCCATCCATAATCAGTTATCACAAGTATTGGTTTCCCACCTTTCAGTTTCTTTATTAGTAAGTTAATCACATAGTCCATTAATGGGAATGGCTCTGTATCGTAAATTGAAATGCCGAGCACAATACCAACAGCATTATTGGTATCAGCAAGTAAATTACCAATGTTAGCCCTCTCATCATCGGTGAACCTATAAGTGACAACATCGAATCCCCAATTACGTAGTGTATCGTTGACGTAGCTCATAATGTGGTCAATGAACCTATACATTGAGGAGTAAACAAGAACCACCCTCCTATCAATAGGTGTTTTTAGTGTGAACTCCCTATAGAGATTTATTGCCTCATTTACTGCATCGCCTTCAATAACGGCTCCATGGGATGGTAATATCATGCTTATTTTATTACCTACCGCATTTAGTATTTTATCGAGATTCTTAATAACATTATCCCTGTAGAAACCTATTATATTTACGAAATACTTCCTCATCGATGCTGCATAATCACTTGGCATGTGGTCAAGAGCTACGGATTTTGGTATTGTATATGCACCAAATACATCGCAGGTTAGTAACGCGTTTATTTGCGTAACGTAGGAAACAATGGTCTCAGGCCAATGTAGCCATGGCACATGGATGAATTTTAACTCATAACTGCCCATGGTTAATACTTCACCGTCCTTAACAGCCTTAAACCTTGGTACAACTCCGTAAAAGCTACTTATCATTCTATTAACCATTGGATGCCCGATGAACGTTATATTTCGATTTCTCTCGTACAATGCCTTGATTGATCCGCTATGATCAGGTTCCATGTGGTGAATAACTACATAGTTTAAATCACGAATATCAATTATTGAACTTAAGGCATCAAGAAACCTAGTCTCTAAACCTCTTTTCCACGTATCAAAAAGCACAGTTGCATTATCGCTCAACAATAAATACGAATTATAGGTTACTCCCTCGGGTATTTCCCATAAAGCCTCAAAATACTTGGTAAATAAATCGTTGTACCTGAGAATAAAAAGATCCCTACTTACCCTAGTAACAATAACATTAGAGTCACTCCCAGATGTCATTGCGTTGAAGGTACAGCGATTTATTAAACAGGTTGCACTATTAATCATCTAAAATAACTACTTTGTCTACTTAACTATTGAATAGTAATCAATATTAAATACTACATTTATAATAAAATGAATACTTAAATATAATAAAGAATATCGAGGATTATCGTTGGGTGCATTCCTTAAGTTACTTGTAATTTATTGAATGATGATGCTTGATTCTTAACGTTTGCTTTCGATATTTATGCCGTAAGCACGATCATGATTATTATACATAATGCATTAGAGATTGCTTAATATTTAGATTTATTATGATCAATAGCAATAGTTTATTGAACGAATAATTGATGATTTAAGAGAAGTATTTTTAAGGAGGGAAAGTATGGGTTAGATGACGTATGCCAGTTACGGTATTCGTAAATTACGTATTAGCCTTTGCGTTGTCGTTTTTGGTGTCTGGGAATAATTTGTCGGCTAATGCGGGTGCTGCTGTGGGTTCTAGGTCCATTGACTATAAGTACGCCTTATTGATTGCTGTGCTTGGTTATGTGCTTGGTTTGTGGTTGCAGGGTATGTACATGAGGGCTAATGTTGTTGGTGGTGAGGTTGCCATGGTCGCCATGATAGTTACGGTAACAATATTCGTGATTGGCGAGAGTATGAGGGTACCAATATCGTTAACGGGTTCATTATACGCAAGTCTGGTTGGCGCATCATTAGCGCT